>DASUXK010000042.1:0-5499 GCA_036377935.1 Usitatibacter sp. | reverse complement strand
CCATCGCCCCCACCGGCGCCATCATGACTTTCATCTCGCTGTGGACCGGCGCCTTCTGGGGCCGCCCCACGTGGGGCACGTACTGGGCCTGGGATGCGCGCATGACTTCGGAGCTGGTGCTGCTGTTCCTCTACTTCGGCTTCATCGCGCTCGCCAACGCCTTCGAGGAGCCGCGCCGCGGCGACCGCGCCGCCGCCCTGCTCGCGCTGATCGGCATCGTGAACCTGCCGATCATCTACTTCTCGGTGCAGTGGTGGAACACGCTGCACCAGGGCTCGAGCGTGAAGTTCACCGGCAGCACCATGCAGGTCGAGATGCTGTGGGGGATGCTGCTCGTCGCGCTCTCGTTCTGGATGTACTCGATCGGCGCCTCGCTCGTGCGCGTGCGTGCGATCATCCTCGAGCGCGAGGGACGGACCCATTGGGCGAGGGCGCTCGCGACATGAAGCCGCACGAGTTCTACATCTGGATGTCCTACGGAATGACCGCGCTCGCGATCGTCGCCGAGATCGTCGCGCTGCGCGTGCGCCGCTCGCGTTCGCTGCGGCGCGTGGAAGAGGAGAGAGACCTTGAAGCCCAGGACTAGGCGGGCGCTGTGGATCGTCGGGGGCCTCGCGGCGCTCGGCGTGGCCACGGCGCTCGTGCTGAACGCGTTCCGATCGAACCTCGTGTTCTTCTTCACCCCGACCCAGGTGGTCGCCAACGAGGCGCCGCAGGGGCGCAACTTCCGCATCGGCGGGCTGGTGGAAGCCGGCAGCGTCGTGCGCGACAAGAACGCGCTCACCGTGCGCTTCCGCGTGACCGACACCGCGAAGACGATCCCCGTCGAGTACACCGGCATCCTTCCCGACCTCTTCCGCGAGGGCAAGGGCGTGGTCGCCCAGGGCAAGCTCGGCCGGGATGGCGTGTTCCACGCGAACGAGGTGCTCGCCAAGCACGACGAGAACTACATGCCGCCGGAGGCGGCCGAGGCGCTGCGCAAGGCGGGCCATCCGGTCGACCGCACGGCCTTCGCGGGCCAGGGAGGGCCGAAATGATCCCCGAGCTCGGCCAATTCGCGCTCGTCGTGGCGCTCGCGCTCGCCCTCGCGCAGGCGGGATTCTCCTTCGTCGGCGCGGCCACCGGGCGGCGCGCCCTCATGGGCACGTCGCGCCCCATCGCGACCGGGCAGTTCGTGTTCGTGGCCGCCGCGTTCGCCGCGCTCGCCTACTCGTTCGTGACGAGCGACTTCTCGGTGCTCAACGTCGCGCAGCACTCCAACTCGAAGCTCCCCTGGTACTACCGCTTCGCCGCGACGTGGGGCTCGCACGAGGGCTCGATGCTGCTGTGGACCTTCATGCTCGCGATCTGGACCTTCGCGGTCGCGGTCTTCAGCCGCCACCTGCCCGAGCGGCTCGTCTCGCGCGTGCTGGGCGTCATGGGCCTCGTGAGCGCGGGCTTCCTGCTCTTCATCCTGCTCACGTCGAACCCCTTCGAGCGCCTCATCCCCGCCGCGGCCGAGGGCCAGGACCTGAATCCGCTGCTGCAGGATCCGGGCATGGTGGCGCATCCGCCGATGCTCTACACCGGCTACGTGGGCTTCTCGGTCGCGTTCGCCTTCGCCATGGCGGCGCTCCTCGAGGGACGGCTCGACGCCGCGTGGGCGCGCTGGTCGCGCCCGTGGACCGTCGCCGCGTGGTGCTTCCTCACGATCGGCATCATGATGGGCAGCGTGTGGGCGTACTACGAGCTGGGCTGGGGCGGCTGGTGGTTCTGGGATCCGGTGGAGAACGCGTCCTTCATGCCGTGGCTCGCGGGCACCGCGCTCATCCACTCGCTCGCGGTCACCGAGAAGCGCGGCACTTTCCGCGCGTGGACGGTGCTCCTCGCGATCGTCGCCTTCTCCCTCTCGCTCGTCGGCACGTTCCTCGTGCGCTCGGGCGTGCTCACGTCCGTGCACGCGTTCGCCACGGACCCGCGGCGCGGCATCTTCATCCTCCTCTTCCTCGTCGTCGTGATCGGCGGCTCGCTCGCGGTGTTCGCCTGGCGCGCGCCGAAGGTGGGCCTGGGCGCGGGCTTCGCGCCGGTGTCGCGCGAATCGATGCTGCTCGCGAACAACGTGCTCCTCGCCGTGGCGCTCGCCGCGGTGATGCTCGGCACGCTCTATCCGCTGTTCGTGGACGCCCTGCACCTGGGCAAGATCTCCGTCGGCCCGCCCTACTTCGACGCGGTGTTCTTCCCGCTCATGGCGCCCGCGGTGTTCCTGATGGCGGTCGGCCCGGTGGCGAGCTGGAAGCGCGCGAGCCTGCCGGACCTGTGGACGCGCCTGCGCTGGGCGTTCGGCGTGGCGATCGTCACGGCGGTGCTGCTGCCGTTCGTGTTCGGCCGCTGGTCGCCGCTCGTCGCCTTCAGCCTGTGGCTGGGGCTCTGGGTGGTGTTCGCCACCGGCTTGCAGGTGTGGGAGCGCCTGCGCCACGCGCCGCAAAGCGGGTTCGCCGCGAAGGTGCGCGCCCAGTCGCTTTCCTGGTACGGCATGCACGTCGCGCACCTGGGCATCGCGGTCTTCATCTTCGGCGTGGCGATCGTGAAGGGCTACGAGACCGAGCGCGACGTGCGCATGGCGCCCGGCGAGCGCACGGCGATCGGCGGCTACGAGTTCGAGTTCAAGGGCACGCGCGAGCGCCCGGGCCCGAACTACACCGCCGTCGAGGGCGAGTTCGACGTGCGCCGCGAGGGCTCGCGGAATGTGATCCTCACGCTGCACCCGCAGAAGCGCACCTACGCGGCCTCGGGGCAGACGCAGACCGAGGCGGCCATCGACTGGGGCATCACGCGCGACATCTACGTCTCGCTCGGCGAGCCCGTCGAGGGCAACGCCTGGGGCGTGCGCGTCTACTACAAGCCGTTCGTGGACTGGATCTGGGGCGGCTGCGCGCTGATGGCGCTGGGCGGGTTCCTGGCGCTCTCGGATCGCCGCTACCGCATCCGCCGCACCGCGAGCGCGGCGGCCGCCGCGGCGGCGGCGCAGGGCGCGCGCGCATGAAGTTCCTGAAGTTCGCGATCCCGCTCGTCATCTTCGCGCTGCTCGTGGGCTTCTTCGCGATCGGCCTCACGCGCGACCCGCGCGAGGTGCCCTCGCCCCTCATCGGCAAGCCCGCGCCGCAGTTCAAGCTCACGCGGCTCGAGGCGCCGGAGCGCACGTTCTCGCCCGAGGAGATGCGCGGCAAGGTGTGGCTCCTCAACGTGTGGGCGTCGTGGTGCGTCTCCTGCCGCGTCGAGCACCCGGTGCTCGTCGACATGTCGCGGCGCAAGCTCGTCCCCATCGTGGGGCTCGACTACAAGGACCAGCGCGCCGACGGCATGAAGTGGCTCGCCACGCACGGCGACCCGTACCTGCTCTCCGCCTACGACGACGAGGGCAAGGTCGGCATCGACTTCGGCGTGTACGGCGTGCCCGAGACGTTCGTGATCGACAAGGAGGGCGTGATCCGCTACAAGCAGATCGGGCCCATCACGCCCGAGGCGCTCGACAGGAAGATCATGCCGCTCGTGAGGAAGCTCGAGGGATGAGGGCGCTCCTCGCCGCGCTCCTGCTCGCGTTCTGCGGCTTCGCCTTCGGGCAGGCGGAGGAAGTCGCGCATCCCGACGCGAAGGTCGAGCAGCGCCTGAAGGACCTGGGCGAGGAGCTGCGCTGCCTCGTGTGCCAGAACGAGACGATCGCGGCCTCGCAGGCGCCGCTCGCGCTCGACCTGCGCAACGAGATCCGCGGCATGATCAAGCAGGGCAGGACCGACGACGAGATCCGCGCCTACCTCGTGGCGCGCTACGGCGATTTCGTGCTCTACAAGCCGCCGTTCAAGCCGGTGACGGTCCTGCTGTGGGTGGGGCCCTTCGCGCTCCTCGCGCTGGGCTTCGGCGTGATGGCGATCGTGCTGCGGCGCCGCCGGTCGATCCCCGCGCCGCCGCCGCCCCGCGCCGACGCGAACCGCGCGCGGATCGCCGCGCTGCTCGAGTCGGACCGCGCGCCTCCCGAATCCGGAAGATAGCCGGCAGCGCGGTCAGGCGGTCGTCTCGGCGAGCATGCGCGCCGTGCCCGTCCCCGATTCGACGTAGCCCAGGTCGCGCGAGATGTCGCGCGTGGCCACGATCAGCAGGTGCGCGAGCTCGTCGCGGCGCGCGCCGAGGATGTTCTTCTCCGCGCCCCACAGGCCCAGCGAGGCGACGACGCCGCCCGAGCGGTCGCGGATCGGCGCCGCGATCCCGGACACGCCCACGCGGAATTCGCCGCGGTTGATGGAGTAGCCGCGCAGGCGCGTCTCCTCCAGGTCCTTCTCGATGTCCTTGCGGCGCGTGAGCGTGATCGGCGTGTAGCGCTTCACGTGGGTCATGGCCTGGTCCAGGCACTCGGCGGGCAGCCATGCGAGCAGCGCCTTGCCGGTGGAGGTGACGGTCGCGGGCACGCGCGAGCCGATGCTCGTCATCGCCTTGAGCGGCTGCGCGCTATCGGCCTTGTCCACGTACACCGTGAAGCCGGAATCGAAGACCGCGAGCTGCACCGACTCGTGGGTGTCCTGCGAAAGGCGGCGCAGGCGCGGCTGGGCGACCGTCACGAGGTCCACGTCGCGCACCAGCAGCGACCCGAGCTCCCACAGCTTGAGCGTCGGCGAGTAGAACGTGGTGATCGGGTCCTTCTTGACGTATCCCAGGGTCGAGAGCGTCGAGAGCAGCCGGTAGACGTTCGGCTTGGTGAGGTTCAGCTGGCGCGCGAGCTCGGTGAGCCGGCGGGGCTGCCCGGACCGGACCAGCGCTTCCAGCAGGTTGAGGGCCTTCTGGACCGTCTGTTCCATGGAGTTTCCCGATCGCGGAGGACGTGCCGATATCCTACCCCGCCGCGCGAAAATCCGCCCGCGCGCGGGTCAAATGAGGCGGGGACGGTCGGCGAGCTCGTTCGCGCGCTCCCCCGCTGCCGGGAAATGGCGCGCCAGGAGCTCCGAGACCGCCCGCACGCCCGCGATCGCGCCCTCCGGGAAGCGCCCTTCGTGGAAGTGCCGCTCCATCATGCGGCAGATCTCCTGCCATTCGCCGGGAGGAACGCGGGCATGGATCGCGCGGTCGGCGACGATCTCCACGCGCCGGTCGGCGAGCAGGAGGTAGACCAGCACTCCGTTGTTCTCCTCGGTGTTCCAGACGCCCTGCGCCGCGAACACCTGGCGCGCCCGCTCGCGCGAACCGAGCCCGCGCCAAAGCTCCGCGGACGTGAGCTCGGCCTCCACCACGAATACCACCTGTCCGCGATGGCGCTTCTCCTCCTGGGCCACCTCGCGCTGGATCGCGTCCAGCGCCGCCGGCGGGAACGCCCGCCGCTGCCGCAACGGGTGCATGAGCACGTGCCGCCAGAAGCGCGCGAGATCCATCACCACTTCCCGGACGCGCCGCCGCCGTCGAAGGTGCCGCCGCCGCCGCTGAAGCCGCCGCCGCCGCCGAAGCCCCCCCCCCCCCCCCCCCCCCCCCCCCCCCCCC
>DASUXK010000041.1:0-20632 GCA_036377935.1 Usitatibacter sp. | reverse complement strand
TGCGCTGCCGCACCCGGACCTGCCGCGCTTCTGATGAACGCCGCGACCGAAGCGGACGTTCGCACCCGCGTGGTGGAAGCGCTGCGCGGCATTCGCCCGGCCGTTCCCGTCGTGGCCGATCTCGAGGGGCTCAAGCCGTTCGAGACCGACGCGTTCATCTCCCATCGCGAGACGCCGATGCTCGCCGCGCTCCCGGAGACCGAATCGCAGGTCCGCGAGGTCGTGCTCGCCTGCGCGCGGCTCGGCGTGCCGGTGGTCTCGCGCGGCGCGGGCACCGGCATCTCCGGCGGCGCGATCCCGCGGCGCGACGGCTTGCTGCTGGTGATGACGAAGATGAAGGCGATCCAGTCGCTCGATCCCGCGGCGCGCGTCGCGTGGGTCGAGCCCGGCGTGCGCAACGTGCGCGTTTCCGAGGCCGCGGCGCCCCATGGGCTCTTCTACGCCCCCGATCCCTCGAGCCAGTCGGTGTGCTCGATCGGGGGCAACGTCGCGGAGAATTCGGGCGGCGTCCATTGCCTGAAGTACGGGCTTACTACGCACAACCTCCTCGCGGTGCGCGCGATCGATGCGGACGGCGACGCGATCGAGGCGGGCGGGCTCGCGCTCGATGCGCCGGGCTACGACCTGCTCGCGATCCTCACGGGAAGCGAGGGCAACCTCGGCGTCTTCACGCGCGTCGCGGGGCGCCTGCTGCCCCTGCCCGAGGCGACGCAGACGCTGCTCGCGGCCTTCCCTTCGGTGCGCCAGGCCGCGCAGGCGGTGGGCGAGATCATCGGGGCCGGCATCGTTCCCGCCGCGCTCGAGATGATGGACCGCGTCGTGATCGAGGCGTGCGAGCGCTTCATGGCCCTCGGATTGCCCGTGGGCGCCGAGGCGCTCCTGCTCGCCGAGGTCGACGGGTGCGCGCAGGAGGCGCTGGAAGCGGCGGCGTCGGTGCGCGCGATCCTCGAGCGTTGCGGCGCGACCGAGGTGCGCATCGCGGCGGACTCGGCGGAGCGCGAGCGCCTGTGGAAGTCGCGCAAAGGCGCCTTCACCGCGCTCGCCAACATCCTCCCCGATTTCTACACCATCGACGGCACGATTCCGCGCCGCTGCCTGCCCGACATCCTCGATCGCGTCTACGAGCTCGCGCGCGAGTACGGCCTCATGGTGGGCAACGTCTTCCATGCCGGCGACGGCAACATCCACCCGTGCATCTTCTACGACGCCAACAAGCCGGGCGACCTGGAGCGCGGCGAGGAGCTGGGCGGGCGCATCCTCGAGGCGTGCGTCGAGGCGGGCGGCACGATCACCGGCGAGCACGGCGTGGGCATCGAGAAGCTGCGCCAGATGTGCGTGCAGTTCGCGCCGGCGGAGCTCGAGGCCTTCCATGCGGTGAAGGCGGCCTTCGACGCCGCGGGCATCCTCAATCCCGGCAAGGCGGTGCCCACCCTGCGCCGCTGCACCGAATTTCGCGGCCTGCGCGTCGAGGGCGGCCGCATCCCGCGACCCGACATCCCGCGATTCTGACCATGGCCGAGCCTTTCGTCTCCGAACTTTGCGAGCGCATCCGCGCCTGCGCTTCCGCGCGGCGCACCGTGCGGGTGCGTGGCGGCGGCACCAAGGACTTCTACGGACGCGCGCCGCGCGGCGACGAGGTCGTCGAAATGTCCGCCCATTCGGGCATCGTCGCCTACGAGCCCAAGGAGCTGGTGCTCACCGTTCGCGCGGGCACCGCGCTCGAGGAAGTGGAGCGCGCGCTCGCCGCCGAGCGCCAGATGCTGCCCTTCGAGCCGCCGCATTTCGCTCGCGCCGGAAGCGCGCGGGGGCAGGGCGGTGGCGGCGCGACGATCGGCGGCGTGGTGGCGAGCGGCCTCTCGGGGCCGCGCCGCCCGTATGCCGGGGCGGTCCGCGATTTCGTGCTCGGCACGCGCATCGTGAACGGCCGCGGCGAGGCGCTCGCGTTCGGCGGGCGCGTGATCAAGAACGTCGCGGGCTACGATGTCTCGCGGCTGATGGCGGGCGCGCTCGGCACGCTCGGCGTGATCACCGAGGCGTCGTTCAAGGTGCTGCCGAAGCCGCCCGAGGAGAAGACGCTCTCCTTCGCGCTCGCGCAGGGCCCGGCGATCGAGCGCGCCAACCGCTGGGCCGGGCAGCCGTTGCCGCTTTCGGCCGCGGCGTGGGAGGCGAACGTGCTGCGGGTGCGGCTTTCCGGCGCGAGCGCCGCGATCGCCGCGGCGATGGCGAAGCTGGGCGGCGAGGAGGACCCGCAGGGCGCGCGCTACTGGGAGGACTTGCGCGAGCAGCGGCTCGCGTTCTTCGCGGGCGACGCGCCGCTGTGGCGCCTCTCGGTGCCGCAGACCACGCCGCCGCTGCTCACCGAGCATGCGCAGCTCGTCGATTGGGGCGGCGGCGTGCGCTGGATCCGCGGCGTGGCGGACACGGCTTCGATTCGCGACGCGGCGCAGCGCGCGGGCGGCCACGCGACGCTCTTCCGCGGCGGCGACCGCGCCTCCTCCGTGTTCCACCCGCTCGCGCCCGCGATCCTGAAGGTCCACCGGCGCCTCAAGGCGGCCTTCGATCCCGCGGGCATCCTCAATCCCGGCCGCATGTACGACGAACTCTAGACGCGATGCAAACCCGACTCGCCGAATGGATCCGCGCCACGCCCGAGGGCGAGGAGGCCGATGCGATCCTGCGCCGCTGCGTGCACTGCGGCTTCTGCCTTGCCACGTGCCCGACGTACAACCTGCTGGGCGACGAGCTCGACAGCCCGCGCGGGCGCATCTACCTGATGAAGCAGATGCTGGAGGGGGCGGAGGTCACGCGGCGCACGCAGCTGCACCTCGACCGCTGCCTCACGTGCCGCGCCTGCGAGACCACGTGCCCGTCGGGCGTCGAGTACGGGAAGCTCGTCGACATCGGGCGCGCGGTGGTCGAGGAGAAAGTCGCGCGCGCGCCGTGGGACCGGCTGCGGCGATGGTTCCTCGCGCGCACCCTTCCGCATCGCGCGCTCTTCGGCGCGGCGCTGGGGCTGGGCCGCGCGGTGAAGCCGCTGCTGCCGCGATCGCTCGCGCGCGCGATCCCCGCGCGCCGCGAAGCGCCGCCGTGGCCGTCGCCACGGCATGCCCGCCGGATGATCGTGCTCGCCGGCTGCGTGCAGCCCTCGATGGCGCCGTCGATCAACGCGGCCGCCGCGCGCGTGCTCGATCGCATCGGCATCTCGCTGGTCGAGGTCGCCGAGGCGGGCTGCTGCGGCGCGGTCCCGTTCCACCTCAATTACCAGGACGACGCCCTGGCCTACGTGAAGCGCAACATCGACGCGTGGTGGCCGCACGTCGAGGCGGGCGCCGAGGCGATCGTCGTGACCGCGAGCGGCTGCGGAACGATGGTGAAGGACTACGGCCACCTCCTGCGCAACGACGCGGCTTACGCCGAACGCGCCGCACGCATCTCCGCGCTCTCGCGCGACATCTCCGAGGTGGTGGCCGGCGAGCGCGAGCGCATCGCGTCCCTTTCCAGCGCACCCGGCGAGGCGCCCGTGGTCGCCTTCCATGCGCCCTGCAGCCTGCAGCACGGGTTGCGCCTGAACGGCGTGGTGGAGCCGATCCTGAGGGACGCCGGCTTCACGCTCACGCCCGTCCCCGACGCGCACCTGTGCTGCGGCTCGGCCGGCACCTACTCGCTGCTGCAGCCGGAAATCTCGAGGCGGCTGCGCGACGACAAGGTGCGCGCGCTGGAATCGGGCTCCCCGCAGGTGGTGGCGACCGCCAACATCGGCTGCCTCACGCAGATCGAATCGGGCGCCGCGGTGCCCGTCGTGCACTGGATCGAGCTCCTCGACCGGCGCCTGGCCTGAAACCTCCGGATCCGCTCGTCACCGTCCGTAGACGATGAAGAGCTCGTTGCGGTCGCCGGGGCGCGAGCCGCGCCAGTGCTCGGTCCATCCCGGCGGCACCTTCGGCGAGCGAAGCGGCGTCGCCTGCACGAGGAGCGCCCGGCAACCGGCCGCCGCGGGAAACTGCACGGGAATCGTGCGCAGGTTCACGAAGTAGTCGAGGAGCGCGCGCTGCGCGTCGCCCACGTTCTGCCGCGCGACGCACCCGAAGTCCGGCGGAAGGTTCTGCACCACCCGCGAGGCCAGGCCGCGATAGCTTCGCGCCTGGTCGATGAGCGGCACGCCGAGCGTCATCACGAGCATCCATACCATCGTGATTCCCGCGGTCCAGTTGACGAGCGCGCGCCGCGTCGAGCGGGTGGACCGCGCGACCACCACGATCCACAGAAGCGTGAGGAGCGCGGCGAGCGCGACCGAGAGGAAGTTGAACCGGTAGTGGAAATCGGGGACCTCGCGCCGGATCACGGCGGCGGCGAAGTCGGGCTTTCCGGTGATCGCGGCGAACCAGGCGAGCCACAGGAGCGCCGCGAAGAGGAAGAAGGTCATCATCCCGAACCAGTCGAACGCCGCGGCTCCGCCGCGCGGCAGCGAGTCGATCTCCACCACGCCGAGCAGCGCGAGGGGAAGCAGCAGCGGCATCGCATCCACGTCGTGCGGCTCCCCGAACACCGAAGTCGCGACAAGGAACGCGATGAAAGCCGCCGCGGGCAGCAGCACCTCCTTGCGGGCGGCGAACGTGCGGCGCGAGCGCCAAAGCGTCCATGCGGCCAGCGGCAGCGCGGGCCACGCGTACCACGGAAGGATGCGGACGAAGTACAGCAGCTCGGGGCCGTCGCCGCGGGAGTCGTCGCTCCAGCGCGTGCGCAGGGCCTCGGCGAGCCACCCGTGCATCAGCGCGGCCGAGGCGCGGTCGAGGAGCAGGAGCCAGCCCGCCACGAAGGGCGCCGTGCAGGCGAGGAACGCGAGGAGGGTGAGCAGGTAGCGCGGCCTGCGCCACGGCGCAGCGAGGAGCGGCAGCAGGCCCGCGAGCATCGCCAGCATGACGAGCGGCACGATGCCGTTGCCGAGAAAGCCGATGCCCGCGCCGGCCCCCGCCACGGCGCCGCCGAGGAGGGCGCGCCGCGGCGCGAGCGCGAAGCCGTAGAGGGCGATGGCGAGGCCCGAGAGCCCCGCGAGCGACGTCACCATCTCGTGGGCGCGGGCGAGCAGGCCCACGCAGCCGATGAGGAGCAGGACCGCGCCGCGCCCGGCGCGCTCGCCCAGGAGCTCCCGGCCGGCGAGGGAGACGAACGCGAGCGTCACCGCCATGAACAGCCCGGAGGCGAGCCGGGCCGCGTCGTGCAGCGGCATGAGCCCGCCGAAGGCCTTCACGATCGCGGCCGACGCCCAGAGGTAGAGCGGCTCCTGCCCGAGCCAGGTCTCGCCGGCGATCCGGAAATCGATCCAGTCGCCGGTGCGCAGCATCTCCATCACCGCGCCGAACGTGGTCGCCTCGTCCACCTTCCACGGGTCGTGGCCGACGAGGCCCGGCAGCAGCCACGTCGCGCAGATCACCAGGAAGAGGACGGTCTTCAGCAGCGTGGGGCTGCCGTCGTACGCGATCCTCGCCCAATGCGGCTCGCCGAGGCGATCGGCGGCGTACCCGGGGTCGGTCATGATGCCCGTCATTCTAGTTTTCGCCGCAACAAAAAAGGCAGCCCGGAGGCTGCCTTTTCGCGCGCGTCGCCCGGCGCCTACTCGGCGGCCTTGGCGGAATTGCCCTTGCGCGCGTAGCGCTTCTTGAACTTGTCCACGCGGCCAGCGGTATCCACGATCTTCTGCTTGCCCGTGTAGAACGGGTGGGACTCGGCCGAGATCTCGATCTTGTAGACCGGATACTCCTTGCCGTCCTTCCACTTGATGGTCTCGTTGGTCGCGACCGTGGAGCGGGTCACGAATCCGAAATCGCAGCTGGTGTCGAGGAAAACGACCTCGCGATAGTTGGGATGGATGCCTTCTTTCATGGATTTTCGCCTTGTTGGGGGCACCGAATGTGCGGGGGGTAATGCGGTATCGGCGCCCGGGAAACGTTGATTATCCGCGAAAACATGAATCAAAGCAAGGGCTTGTTACAGACCCTTGCGGTTCCCCAGGCCCTTGAGCGGACTCGCTTTTTTGGCGCGAATCCTGCCCGATGGTTCCCGCGGCGCATGGTCCGGGTGACGTTTTTCGTCGGTGCTGGCTACCGCGTCAAAGCCACGGAGAAAGGCAAAAGGGCGGGGAAGGGCAGGAAGGAAAGGGCGGGAAGGCCCTGGTCGACAGGGACGATCGAAGGTGACGAGCGGCGGTCGGGGTGACCGACGGACTCCCTCCCGCTTTCCGTCCGCTCGAACACCGCTCCCGCTACCTCTACGCTCGCGCCCTATCCCTTCTTCATGCTGTTGAAGAACTCGTCGTTGTTCTTCGTAGCCCGCAACTTATCCAACAGGAATTCGGTCGCCTCGAGCTCGTCCATGCCGAAGAGGAGCTTGCGGAGGATCCACACCTTGGGAAGGATTTCCGGCGGGATGAGCAGCTCCTCGCGACGGGTGCCGGAGCGGTTGACGTTGAGCGAGGGGTAGATGCGCTTCTCGGCCATGCGGCGATCCAGGTGGATCTCCATGTTGCCGGTGCCCTTGAATTCCTCGTAGATCACGTCGTCCATGCGCGAGCCGGTGTCGATGAGCGCCGTGGCGATGATCGTGAGCGAGCCGCCTTCCTCGATGTTCCTCGCCGCGCCGAAGAAGCGCTTGGGGCGCTGCAGGGCGTTGGAATCGACGCCGCCCGTGAGCACCTTGCCGGAGGCCGGCACCACCGTGTTGTACGCACGGGCGAGGCGCGTGATCGAATCGAGCAGGATCACCACGTCCTTCTTGTGCTCGACCAGGCGCTTCGCCTTCTCGATCACCATCTCCGCGACCTGCACGTGGCGCGTGGCCGGCTCGTCGAAGGTCGAGGCGACGACCTCGCCGCGCACCGTGCGGCTCATCTCGGTCACTTCCTCGGGCCGCTCGTCGATCAGCAGCACGATCAGGACGGCCTCTGGGTGGTTCGCCGTGATGGCGTGCGCCATGTGCTGCATGAGCACCGTCTTGCCGGCCTTGGGCGGGGAGACGATGAGCCCGCGCTGCCCCTTGCCGATGGGGGCGATGATGTCGAGCACGCGCCCGGTGAGGTTCTCCTCGGCCTTGATGTCCCGCTCGAGCTTCATCGACTCGTCGGGGTGCAGCGGCGTGAGGTTCTCGAAGAGGATCTTGCTCTTGGCGTTCTCGGGCGGCTCGCCGTTGACCGTGTCGACCTTCACGAGGGCGAAGTAGCGCTCCCCGTCCTTGGGCGTGCGGATCTCGCCCACGATGCTGTCGCCGGTGTGCAGGTTGAAGCGCCGGATCTGCGAGGGCGAGACGTAGATGTCGTCGGGCCCCGCGAGGTACGAGGTGTCGGGCGAGCGCAGGAAGCCGAAGCCGTCCTGCAGCACTTCGAGGGTGCCGTCGCCGAAGATCGCCTCGCCCTTCTTCGCCTGGTGCTTGAGCAGCGCGAAGACGAGCTCCTGCTTGCGCAGGCGGTTGGCGCCTTCGAGCTCGTTGGCGTTCGCCATGTCGACGAGCTCGGACACGTGCTTGAGCTTGAGGTCGGATAGATGCATGCCGCGGGCCTGCCTGGTATGTGTTCGGGAACGGGCCCGGAAGACGTCACGGGCCGCAAAAACTCAAGGGGAGTTCGGGTCAGCCTGGCTGCGGGGAGATGCTGCGGGAGTTTTTCTTCGGAGACTGCTCAGAGCGAGCAGCCAGGACGCGATCAGGGTAGCGGTTTCAGATATTGCTGTCAATGAAGGCCGCGAGCTGCGATTTGGAGACGGCGCCGACCTTGGTCGCCTCGAGGTTGCCGTTCTTGAAGAGCATCAAGGTGGGGATTCCGCGGATGCCGTACTTTGGCGGGGTGGACTGGTTCTCGTCGATGTTGAGCTTGGCCACCTTGAGGCGCCCCGCGTACTCGGCGGCGATCTGGTCGAGCGCCGGGGCGATCATCTTGCACGGCCCGCACCACTCGGCCCAGTAGTCCACGAGGACCGGGGTCTGCGACTGCAGCACCTCCTGCTCGAACGTGTCGTCGGTGATGTGGATGATCTTTTCGCTCACGCTGGGTCCTCTGCAGGGATCGGGGGTGGCCGCCGCGGCCCCGGGCGACGGCGCGCTCCGGGCGGGCGCGGCGAGCATCCATCGTAGACCAAAGCCGCGCGCGCTGGCAAAGCGCCGGCGGCGGGAGCGCTCGCGCCGTCTGATAAAATACCTCGTCTTTTCTCCCCGAATTTCCCCGCGTTTCGAAAGGCTTTTCCCATGGCGTACGTGGTGACCGAGTCCTGCGTGAAGTGCAAGTACACCGACTGCGTGGATGTCTGCCCGGTCGATTGCTTCCGCGAGGGCCCCAACATGCTGGTCATCGATCCGGACGAGTGCATCGACTGCACGCTGTGCGTGCCGGAGTGCCCCGTCGAGGCGATCTTCGCCGAGGACGACGTGCCCGCCGACCAGAAGGACTTCATCCCCCTCAACGCGGAGCTCGCGAAGGAGTGGAAGCCCATCGTCGAGCGCAAGGACGCGCCGCCCGACGCGGACGAATGGGCCAAGGTCAAGGACAAGCGCCAGCTGATCGAAAAATAGACGGCGAGAGGCGTTGAACCCGGTTCCTGATCAGTCGTAGAGCCCCGCCTTCGCCTTGCCGCGGAAGATCCGGTACGAGAGGATCGTGTACGCGAAGACGAACGGCAGCACGATCGCCGCGCCCAGCAGCAGCGCCTTCAGCCCCGACGGGTGCGCGGCCGCCTCCCAGATGGTGATGCGGTCGATCACGATGTAGGGGTAGATGCTGTAGGCGAGCCCGGCGAAGGCGAGGATGAAGATCGCCGCGGCCGCGGCGTAGGGCCGCGCCTCGTGGCCCGCCTCTCCGCGGCGCAGCCGTTCGGTGGTCCGCCAGAGCCAGAACCCCGCGCCGACGGTCGCGAGCGGCAGCAGCATCACTGCGAGCGTGCGCGGGAAATCGAACCACCGCTCGCGCACCGTCTCGCTCTGGATCGGCGTGGCGAGGCTCACCAGCGCCACGCCCAGGGCGACCCACAGCAGCCCCCAGCGCGCCCAGGTGATCGACTTCCTCTGCAGCGCGCCCTCGGTCTTGAGGATGAGCCAGGTCGCGCCGAGCAGCACGTAGCCGCCGCAGACGCTCGCGCCGACCAGCACCGCGAAGAGCCACTCGCCGAACCCGCCGGTGAACCCCGAGACGTAGCGCCCGAGCATCAATCCCTGGCAGAACGAGGCGAGCGTGGATCCGGCCCAGAAGAGCCAGTTCCAGAGCTCGCGGTGCCAGCCGAGCGCCTTCATGCGGAACTCGAACGCCACGCCGCGCAGCATCAGCCCGACCAGCATCGCGACCACCGGCAGGTAGAGCGCGCCCATGACGGCGAGCAGCGCGCCCGGGAACGCGGTGAGGAGGATGCCGATGCCCAGGACGAGCCAGGTCTCGTTCGCGTCCCAGAACGGGCCGATCGACGAGACCATCACCGACTGCTCCTTCTCGTCGGCGGCGGGCATCAGCATGCCCACGCCCAGGTCGTAGCCGTCCATCAGCACGTAGAGCAGCACCGCGACGCCCATGAGCGCCATGAAGACGAGCGGGAGGAGGTGGTCCATTTCAGTCCGCCTCCTTCGCCGCGTCCGCCGTCGCGGACCAGCTCGTGGGCGGCGGCTCCTGGCCCGAGCCCTCGCCCGCCATGTGCGTGAGGACCACGATGTACGCGATGAACATCACGACGTAGGTGAGGATGTAGCCGGTGAGGCTCGCGCCGAGCTCCGCGGCGCCCGCATCGCCCGCGCCGTCGGCGGTGCGCAGGATCCCCGTGACGAGCCACGGCTGGCGCCCCATCTCCGTCACGATCCAGCCCGCGTCGACCGCCACCCAGCCCGCGAACGTGAAGGCGGCGAAGAGCCACAGCATCGCGTGCGACGGCTTGCGGCCGCCCCGCATGGCCCACGTCCCCCACCAGGAGACCAGCAGCATCAGGATGCCGATGCCGACCATGATGCGGAATGCGAAGAACACCGGCGCCACCGGCGGGCGGTCGGGCTCGAACTCGTCCAGGCCGCGGATCTTCCCGTTCAGCGAGTGGGTGAGGATGAGGCTGCCCGCATACGGCAGCTCGATCGCATAGTCGTTGCGGCGGTTCTTCTCGTCGGGGATCGCGAAGAGCGTGAGCGGCGCGCGGCGCTCGGTGTGCCAGATCGCCTCGATCGCGGCGATCTTCGCGGGCTGGTGCTCGAGCGTGTTCAGGCCGTGCTGGTCGCCCACGAAGACCTGGATCGGCGCGAGCACCGCCGCGGTGAGGAGCCCGGCCCGCAGGGTGCGCGCCGCGCCCGCGTCCGAGGGCGCCTTGAGAAGCCGCCACGCCGAGAGCCCCGCGATCACGAACGACGCCGTGAGGCCCGAAGCGATCACCATGTGCGTGAAGCGGTACGGGAACGACGGGTTGAAGATCACCTTCAGCCAGTCGCCCGGGATCCACTGCGCGCCGTCCTGCACCTGGCCCGTGGGCGTCTGCATCCACGAGTTGAGCGCGAGGATCCAGAACGCCGAGACGGTGGTGCCGATCGCGACGAGCAGGGCGGCCGTGATGTGCAGCCAGTCGGGCACGCGGTCCATGCCGAAGAGCATCACGCCGAGGAAGGTAGCCTCGAGGAAGAACGCGGTGAGCACCTCGTAGGAAAGCAGCGGGCCGGCGATGGCGCCCACGGTCGTCATGTAGCGCGGCCAGTTGGTGCCGAACTGGAAGGACATCACGATCCCGGTCACGACGCCCATCGCGAAGGTGAGCGCGAAGATCTTCACCCACAGCCGGTACGTGGCGAGCCATGCCGGGTCGCGATGCCGCTGGTACGCCATCCGGAACGCGACGAGGTACCACGCCAGCCCGATCGTCAGGGCCGGGAAGAGGATGTGGAACCCGATGTTGATCCCGAACTGCGCCCGGGCAAGCAGGATGGCGGTAGGGTCCATGGCGGCGGGTCGGCGCTCTCGGCAATAAAGCTACAATCGCGGGATGGCTCGGGGCAAGCTCAAGATCTTCTTCGGCGCGTTTCCAGGCGCGGGGAAGACCAACGCGATGCTCACCGCAGCGCGGCGCGTGAAGGAGGCCGGCCGCGACGTGGTCGTCGCGGTCGTCGATACCCATGACAGCCCGGAGACGCGAGAGTTGCTGGAGGGGTTCGAAATCCTTCCGCCGCTCTCGGTCGCCGGCGCCCCCGTCGAGGGCGAGCTCAACCTCGACGGGGCGCTCGCCCGCCGCCCGGAGGTCGTCCTCATCGACGACCTCGCGCACCCCAACCCGCCCGGGTCGCGCCATCCCAAGCGCTGGAACGACGCCGACGAGCTCCTCGCCAACGGCATCGACGTCTTCACCACGATGGGGGTGCAGCACCTCGAGAGCCTGAACGACGTGGTGGGCGAGATCTGCGCGCTGCACGAGCGCGAGACGGTGCCCGACACGTTCTTCGACAGCGCCGAGGAAACCGTGATGGTGGACATGTCGGCCGACGAGCTGCTGGTGCGGCTCGAGGAAGGCAAGGTCCACGTCGGCGAGGAGGAGAAGGGCGCCGCGAAGACCTACTTCAGCAAGGGCAGCCTCCTCGCGCTGCGCGAGATCGCTCTGCGCCGCGTGGCCGACGTCGTCGAGGACGAGGTGCAGAAGATCCGCGCCGAGAAGGCGATCGACGCCGTGTGGAAGACCCACGGGCACCTGCTGTGCTGCATCGGTCCCGGCGCCGGCTCCGAGCACGTCGTGCGCAGCGCCGCGCGCCTGGCGAAGCAGCTCGATTCCGAATGGACCGCGGTGTACGTGGAGACGCCGCGCCTGCAGCGCCTGCCGAAGGAGGAGCGCGGGCGCATCCTCGGCGTGGTGAGCCTCGCCGAGGAGCTGGGCGCCCGCACCGCGATCCTCACCGGCACCGACGTCTGCCAGGCGGTGGTCGACTACGCGCGCGACCAGAACATCTCCACGGTCGTGGTGGGGCGCGGCAAGGCGGTGCCGCTGCGCCTGTGGCGCACGATGAGCGACGCGATCGCCGTGGCGAGCCCGAACATCGACGTGATCGAGATCGGGCGCGGCGGCGCCGAGGCGGGGCAGGCCGTGGCGACGCCGCCGCTGCGCCCCGACTCCCCGGGCTCCCGGGCCGCCGAGAAGCGCCTGCGTTACGTGTGGACCGCCATGGCGAGCCTCGCCACCGCCGCCATCGCGCTCGCGCTCTATCCCCACTTCGACCTGGCGACGGTGGTGCTGCTCTTCATGCTCACCGTCGTGCTGGTCGCGGTGAGGTGGGGGCGCGGGCCCGCGATCTTCGCCGCGATCTTCGACGTGGTCCTGGTCGACTTCTTCTTCGTGCCGCCGCGCTTCTCGGCGGGCTTCGGCGATCCGCACTACCTCCTCACCTTCCTCGTCATGCTCGCCACGGGCGTGGTCATCGGCCAGCTCGCGGGCAACCTGCGCTTCCAGGCGCGCGTCGCCTCGCATCGCGAGAAGCGGGCGCGCACGCTCTACGAGTTCGCGCGCGACCTCGCGAAGCTGCAGACCACCTCGCAGGTGATCGAGACCGCCGAGGGATTCATGTCGGGGCATTTCCGCGCGCGCGTCTCCGTGCTCGTGCCCGACGCCACCGGGATGCTGGTCTCGCCGACGGGCAGCGGCATGAGCAATCCCTTCGACAGCACCGCGGCGCAGTGGGCCTACGACCAGGCGGCGCAGGCGGGCGCCGGCACCGACACGCTCGCGGGCAACGAGTACCTCTTCCTGCCGCTCAAGTCGCCGACGAGGACGCGCGGCGTGCTCGCGGTGCGCCCGGAGCGCACGCGCGACCTCTTCATCCCCGAGCAGCGCCACCAGTTCGAGATCTTCGCCGCGCTCGTGGCGACCACGCTCGAGCGCGTGCACTTCATGGACGTGGCGCGCGACGCGATGCTCATGGCGCGCATCCAGAGCCGCGACATGCGGCTCGAGCTCGAGCGCCGGCCGCTGGCCGACATCGTGGACGCGGCGATGCACGAGCTGGGCTCCCTCACGGCCCGGCACCCGGTGGCGATCCGGGTCTCGCGCGACCTGCCGCTGGTGAACGTCGAGCCCGACCTCATCGAGCGCGTTTTCACGAGCCTCATCGGCAACGTCGTGAAGCACACGCCGGCCGGCACGCACATGACCGTCTCGGCGCGCGTCGCGGGCGACGCGATCGAGGTGAGCGTCGAGGACGACGGGCCGGGCCTGCCCGAGGGGCGCGAGGAGGAGGTGTTCGAGACCTTCGCGCGCGGCGAGAAGCAGGCCCCGCGCCGCGGCGCGGGGCTGGGGCTCGCCATCTGCCGCGCGATCGTGGAGGCCCACGGCGGGACGATCCGCACCGAGCGCCGCGAGGAGAAGGGCGCGCGGTTCGTGTTCACGCTGCCGCTGCGCCGCGCTCAGGGGTAGAGCCGGCCGGCGGCGATCACCTTCTCGATCGTGCAACTCTCGGTGGTGTCGAGCTTCACGTCGAGGTGGACCGTGAGCGAGTTGGCGGTGACCGCGATGGCGCGCGAGGCGAACGTGCCGTGCTTGCCGTCGGTGCACGAATACGTGCCGCTCCAGGCGAGGGTGGGGCCCGCGCCCGAGTAGCCGCCGCTGTAGGTGCAGTGCAATCCGGTGATCCCGAGCTGGGTGATGCCGAGCAGGCGCGCCTGCGGGTTCGTGCTCACGTCGAACTCGCCGTACGTGCCGCGCTCCCCCTCGTTCTGCGGATTCGTGCAAGCTGTGCGGCGTTCGATGTCCGCGCCGTTCCAGGCGCCGTCGATGGGGCCGCTCGACACGGCGCCCCAAGGACCGCGCGCAAGGGGATTCGTCGCCTGTGCATGGGATGCGGGGCTGGCCAGCGCCGCCGCCGCGAAGATCGCCGCAACCATCGGAAAGGACCGCATGTGACCTCCCTGGATAAACCGCCTCGCCGCCGCCCGCTCGGGCGCACCGGCATCGAGGTCGCGCCGCTCGCGTTCGGCGCGAACGTCTTCGGATGGACCGTGGACGAGCCGACGGCGTTCGTCCTCCTCGACGCGTTCGTCGACCACGGATTCAACCTGGTCGACACGGCCGACGTCTACTCCAAATGGGCCCCCGGCAATTCGGGAGGCGAGTCCGAGACGGTCCTCGGCCGCTGGCTGCGCCGCTCGGGCAAGCGCGACCGGGTGGTGATCGCGACCAAGGTCGGCATGGAGATGCCCGGCAAGGGCAAGGGCCTTTCGGCGCGCTGGATCCGCGAGGCGTGCGAGGCGTCGCTGCGGCGCCTCGGCGTCGAGCGCATCGACCTCTACCAGGCCCACGCCGAGGACCCGGAGACGCCGATCGAGGAGACGCTCGAGGCCTTCGACCGCCTGGTGCGCGAAGGCAAGGTGCGCGCGATCGGCGCTTCCAACTATCCGGCGCCCGCGCTCGCGGCGGCGCTCGAGGCTTCGCGCAGCCGGGGCTTTCCCGCCTACGCGACGCTGCAGCCGCTCTACAACCTGTACTCGCGCTCCGAGTTCGAGGGCGCGCCCATGGCCCTCTGCGTGCGCGAGGGGATCGGCGTGATCCCCTACTACGGGCTCGCGAGCGGGTTCCTCACGGGCAAGTACCGCTCGGAAGCGGACCTCGCGCAGAGCGCGCGGGGCGCGGCGGTGAAGAAATACCTGGACGCGCGCGGCATGCGCATCCTCGATGCGCTGGACGAGGTGTCGCGGACGCTGCGGGCCAAGCCGGCGCAGGTGGCGCTCGCGTGGCTGATGTCGCGTCCGGCGGTCAGCGCGCCGATCGCGAGCGCGACCACTCTCGCTCAGCTGCGCGAGCTGATGGGGGCCGCCGCCCTCGCGCTCGACGAGCCTGCGCTGCGGCGCCTGGACCTCGCAAGCGATTGAATCGCGCGGTGAGCCGCTGCAGCCGGCAGGCGGGGAGCTCCGAGAGCGCCCGGCGCCTCATGCGACCGCCGGCAGCCCCTGGTCCTGGCCGTTGAGGAAGCCGGCCGCGCGCGCCGCGTCCACCGGGCGCGAGAGGAGGAAGCCCTGGCCGTACTCGCAGCCCAGCTCCTGCAGGAGCGAGAGCTGCGCGCCGGTCTCGATGCCCTCGGCGAACACCTGCTTGGAGAGCGCCTGGCCGAGCTTGAAGATGGCCTTCACGATCTCGCCGCCGTCGCCGTCGCGGCTCATGCGCTCGATGAACGAGCGGTCGACCTTGAGCGCGTCGATGGGCAGCGTGGCGAGGTAGGACAGGCTCGAGTAGCCGGTGCCGAAATCGTCGATGGAGAGCGTGACCCCCATGTGGCGCAGCGCCGAGAGCGTGGACACCGCGTTCTCGATGCCGTCCATGAGCACGCTCTCCGTCACCTCGAGGGTGAGCTGCGCGGGATCCATTTCCGCGGCCTGCAACGCGCGCTGCACGTGCGCGACGAAATCGGGGTGCGTGAGCTGCAGGCTCGAGACGTTCACGCTCATGCGCAGGCTGGCGCTCTCGCGGATCGCCCGCCATTCGCGCATCTGGCGGCACGCCTCGGTGAGCACCCAGTTGCCGAGCGGGACGATGAGGCCGGTTTCCTCGGCCACCGGGATGAACGTCGAGGGCTCCAGCAGCCCGCGCTCGGGGTGGTTCCAGCGCACCAGCGCCTCGAACCCGATGAGCTTCCTGTCGCGCAGCGAGCAGATGGGCTGGTACTCGAGGTAGATCTGGCCCTGGCCGAGCGCGCGGCGCAGCTCGCTTTCGAGCTGGAGCTGCGCGGTCACGTGCTGGTGCAGGCTCGAGTCGAAGAGCGCGTACTGCGCCTTGCCCTTGGACTTCGCCTTGTACATGGCGATGTCCGCGTCGCGGATGATCTGGTCGGAGGTCTGGTAGCCGTTGGTGCTGAAGGTGATGCCGATGGAGGCGCTGATCGCCACCTCCATCTGCCCGAGCTGCACCGGCTTCTGCAGCTCCTTCTGGATGCGCTCGGTGAGCTCGACGGCGTCGCGCTGGCGGTGCAGGTCCTCGACGAGGATCGCGAACTCGTCGCCGCCCAGGCGCGCCAGCACGTCGGTGGGGCGCAGCATCTCCTTCAGGCGCCGCGCGAGGTTCACCAGCAGCTCGTCGCCCGCCTTGTGGCCGAGCGAGTCGTTCACCATCTTGAAGCGGTCGAAGTCGAGGTACATCACCGCGAAGCGCTGCTCCGGGTGGCGCTGCACGCGCGCGATGGCGCGGTTCAGCTGCTCGTTGAAGTGCGTGCGGTTCGAGAGCTGCGTGAGGCTGTCGTGGTAGGCGTTGTGGTAGAGCTCGGCCTCGGCGCGGCGCCGGGCGCTGATGTCCTGCGCCTGCACGATGAGGTTGTGGGTGCGGAACTGCCAGTCGCGGGCGAGCGAGATGTTGAGCGACATCCACACGTCGGAGCCGTCGCGATGCACGCCGCGCACCTCGGTGTGCACGCTCGCGAGCTCGCCCTTCACGAGGCGGTCGACCGGGCCCTGGAGCGCGCCCAGGTCGTCGGGGTTCACGAGCGCGGGAAGCTGGGTCGCGAGGAGCTCGGGCAGGGACCGGCCGAGCATGTCGCAGAAGGACTTGTTCGCCTGGATGAAGCGGCCCTCGGTGGAGACGAGCGCCATGCCGATCGCGGCGTGGGTGAAGGCGCTGTGGAAGCGGCTCTCGCTCTCCTTGAGCTCCTCCATGTGGCGCTGGTCGGCTTCCTTGCGCTGGAAGTACGAGTGCAGCGTCGAGAGGAACATCGCGATCACCGGCACCGACACCAGCAGCACGGGCAGGCCGAACTGCTGGAAGCTCACGAAGAGCAGGCCCGCGATGGAGGCGCCGGTGAGGTAGGCGAGGCCGATCCAGCCGAAGTTGCGCAGCCACTTGAGGGGCGTGAAGGCCGAGCGCGTCTTCAGCGCGAAGAGCGTCGAGGTGAGGATCGTGTTGGCGATGAAGTAGAGCGCGGCGAAGGCGAAGAGCAGCGTGATCAGCATCGCGCCGCTCTCGTGGTCGAGGTGCGCGCGCGTGGACTCGAAGGCGGTCGCGCAGATCAGCATGGCGGTCGAGGCCATGGCGGGCGTGCCGAGGCGGCTCGTCCAGCGCTTGGAGGTCCGCCACGAGGCGACCAGCCCCTCGAACGCCGCGGCGATCACCGCAGCCTGCGCGCCGTACAGGAGCATCACGAGGAAGATGAAGATCTCTGCGCCGGCGATGGAGGTCTTGGCGCCCGGGATGCGCACCGGGAAGAGACCGACGATCGCCGCCACCGCGGCGCCCACGAGGACCTGGATCAGGAACTTGCCGTCGATCGCGACCACGCCGGCGATCGACCAGGCGAGGGCCGCCATCCCGACCAGCGTGACCGCCCACCAGTAGCGCCGGGCGACCGGGTTGTAGTCCTGCATGTCGATGAAGGCCATGGGGACCTCCGCCTTTTTCCGCTTTTCTTCCGGTTAGGGTTCGCCGACGCCGCTGCCTTCGCTGAGCACCATCCCCTCCGAGAGCACGACGCCCTCGGACAGTACCATGCCTTCCGAGAGCACCAGCCCCTCGGAGAGCACCAGCCCCTCGGAGAGCACGAGGCCCTCGGAAAGGACCAGCCCTTCGCTGAGGATGATGCCTTCCGACAGGATGATGCCTTCCGAGAGCACGATGCCTTCGGACAGCACGATGCCTTCGGACAGCACGATGCCTTCCGACAGCACGATGCCTTCGGAAAGCACGATCCCTTCGCCCTTGAGCACGCCGCTCGCGACTTCCGAGGAGGGCGTGAAGATGCCCTTGAGCGCTTTGATGTTGCTCGGGCCGAGCTTCTTGGTCATGAACAGCACGCCCGCGCTCACGAGGGCCTGCGGCTTCACCGGCGCTTCCTCGAAGCCCGAGATGTACTGGCTGAAGTTGTAGTAGTTGGCGTCGGTCTCGGTGACGCGGTTGCCGACCCACTGGATCGCGGGGTCGTAGGCGAGCTGGAACTTCGTCATGAGCGCGGAGTTGCCGAGCACCTGGCTGCCGCCCATGAAGACGAACTGGCTCCACTTCACCTGGCGCCCTTCGATCGTCGAGTACGGCGCCGGCATCGACTTGCCGCGGGCGAGCAGCGAGTCGCCCACCTTGATGCGATTGGCGGCCACGCGCGAGCCGATGTCCTTCGAGAGCGCCGCGGCCATGGTGAGCGCGCCGGGGACGTTCACGAGCCCCGCGCCCTGCTCGACCAGGTTCTCGTTCGGGAGCGCCTCGGCGGTGTACTGCAGGATCGCCTTGATCAGCGGCGGCGTGAGCCCCGGGTTCACCTGCAGCATGAGGGCGACCGCGCCGGAGACGACCGGCGCCGAGAACGAGGTGCCGCTCACCTGGATGAGGCCGGTGCCGAGGCCCGTCTGCTGCACGAGCTGCGGATACTGCAGCGCGATCTGGCTCGGGATCGTGCCGCTCACGTCGGTGGCCAGCGCGCCGATGATGTGGTTGCCCGGCGCGACGAGATCGGGCTTGAGGACGTTGTCGGGGTGGTATTTGCCCTGGGCGTCCACGTAGCCGCCGAGCGTCGGCCCGCGCGAGCTGAAGAGGTTGACCGTGTCGTCGGCGCGCGTGACGGTGTCGTGCGGGTTGTCGGAGCCGACGGTGATCGCGGACGGCTCGTTGCCCGGCGAGCTGATCGTGCCGTAGACCTCGCGCCCCTGCGCGTCCTGGCCGTAGTTGCCGGCGGCCACCACGACGGTGATGCCGGCGGCGACGGCATTGCGCACGGCGCGGCACAGGGGATCGGTCATGTACGACTCGGTGGAGTCGGCGGCGAGGCTCACGTTGAGCACGCGGATGCCGTACTCCTTCGCGTGGTAGATCACCCAGTCGATGCCGGCCAGCGCGTCGGCCACGTTGCCCACGCCCTGGTCGTTCAGCACGCGCACGTCGTAGAGCGAGGCGCCCGTCGCCACGCCGGTGTTGTCGATCGCGCCATGGACGTCGCGGCCGGCGGCGATCGAGGCCACCGCGGTGCCGTGCCCTTGCGGGTCGGGATTCGAGGCGCCGGCGCTGTCGAGCATCGACTCGAACTGCGCGCGGCCGGCGCTTCCCGGATAGAGCTGCTTGCTGTAGTCGTAGCCGCCCTTCCACTCGTAGGCGCCGAGCAGCTGCCCCTCGTTGACGCGCTGGACATCGACGCTGCGCTTCACGCGCGAGGCGTTGCCCCAGTTGCCGAGGAACGCCTTGTGCGACGACATGATCCCGGAGTCGAGGAAGGCGATGCCCACGCCGCTGCCGTCCACGCCGGGCGAGACGACGGCGCCCGCGCCGCTGGATTCGTACGAGCCCGTCACGGATTCCACCAGGCTGCGGGTGCGCACCGTGAGGCGGTTCGGCGAGATGGTGCCGACGTCGTTGCGCTGCGCGATCGAGATGACCTTCGAGGCGGGCAGCAGCGCGTAGACGGCGTTGACCGAGATGTACTTGTAGTACACGGTGCCGCCGGCCTGGAGGATCGCCGAGCGCAGCCCGGTGAGGTCCGGGTCGTTGGTGCTGAAGCCGATCACGAGCACCTTCAGCATGCGGCCGGCCGAGGTGTCCCGCGCCCACGCGACGTTCGCGACGCTGGGCGACGTGAGCGCGCGGGCGAGGTCCGGCGCGAGCTTCGCCTGCGCATCCGCGACGCTCACGGTCTCGTTGCTGTCGCCGTAGTTGCGCCCCTTGCCCTTGCCGGGACCGGCGTCGGCACCGGTCGCGGCGAAGACGAGCGACGCGGCGACGAGGCCGACGGCGCAACGGCGCGCGAGGCGCCGCAGGTTTTCAAGGAAACGCGTGTCGTTGGTCTTGGGCATTTTGGCCTCCCTGTGCAGGCAGTGACCCATTGCACAGTTCTCGAGGGACGGCCCGAGTATGTGCGCCATGCCGCCGAACTTTTGTGACATTCCGCACAGCGGCGATTACAGCTGTAAGGTCGATTACAACTGTAAGAGCCCGCCCGCCCGCCGTATCATGGGAGCCGATGCCGAATCCGCTCCAACCAATTGCCCAGGCGGAGCTTTTTGCCCGGCTCGCCGAGGGCCACGACGCCCGCCTGACGGTCCTCACGCCGAACGCCCGCCTCGCCCAGGCATTGCAGCGCGAGTTCGACCGCCGCCAGCTCGCCGCCGGCCGGACGTCCTGGGAGGCGCCCGACATCCTTCCCTTCGCGGCCTTCGTGCAGCGCTCCTATGAAGAGGCGCGCTTCGAGGCGGACGGCGAGGCGCTGGCCCTGCCCATCGGTGCCGCGGAGGCGGAGCTGCTTTGGGAAGAGGCGGTCCGCGCGAGCCCGTGGCATGGAGACCTGCTCTCCGCGCCCGCGGCGGCGGCGCTCGCCGCCGAGGCGTGGGATCTCGCGCATGCCTGGCGCATCGAGGGCGCCATCGCGGGATCCGGCGGAAGCGAGGATGCGCAGGCCTTCGCGGCTTGGTGCGCGCATTACCGCCGCCGCACCGAGCAGGATCGCCTGATCGACGCGGCGCGCATGCCCGCGGCGCTCGCCGCCCGCCTCGCGAGCGGCGCCACGCGACCGCCCGCGATGCTCGTGCTGCACGGGCTGGAGCTCGCCACGCCGCAGCAGGAGGACTTCCTCGCCGCCTGCGCGCGCGCCGGCGCGGGCCTCGCGCGCACCGAGCCGCCGTCGGCCGCGGGCTCGGTGCGCCGCGTGCTCCGCGATTCGCCGCGGCAGGAGATCGAGCGAGCCGCGAGCTGGGCGCGCGCGCGGCTCG
>DASUXK010000040.1:0-9150 GCA_036377935.1 Usitatibacter sp. | reverse complement strand
CGCGGTCATCTCGCGGCGCAGCTCCGATTTCAGGGTAGGGACAGGGCGGGTGTTCATCCCGCTATTCTAGTGCGCCGCGGCACTGCGGGTCCCGTTTCCTTCGGGTATCCTCGCGCTTTTCACGAAGAGGACGCCCCCACATGAAGATCGTCTCGCTCGTCGGCCTCGCCTGCGCCGCCGCCGTTCCGCTCGCCGTTTGCGCCGCGGGCAACCCGTTCGAGGCCTTCCACGGCAAGGTGAAGCCGGGCATGTACGAGTACCGCACGGAGATGGACATGGGCGCCATTCCCGGCATGCCGCCCGGCATGGGCAAGCAGACCCACACGTTCCAGCACTGCGTGACGGAGGAGGACGTGAAGAAGGGCGAGATGGGCCGCAGCGACAACATGCCCAAGAACTGCGAGGTGAAGGACTTCAAGATGTCGGGCAACACGGCGAGCTACACGATGGTGTGCACGGGCGAGCACGCTATGACCGCCCACAACCGCATCACGTTCAACGACACCGGCTACGACATGGACATGCGCATGAAGATGTCGCAGGGCGGCCAGCCGATGGACATGAAGCAGCACATGCAAGCGCGCTACCTGGGCGCCTGCAAGTAGCGGCGCTTCCTCAATCCCAGTAGGGGCGCGGCGAGAAGCGCTCCACGAGGAAATCGATGAAGGCGCGCACCGTCGACGGAAGGTGGCGCGTCGGCAGGTACACCGCGTCGATGTAGCGCTCGGGCGGGACGTAATCGGAGAGGACCGCCACGAGCCGCCCCTCGTGGAGCTCGCGCCCGATGAGGAAGGTCGGCAGCAGCGCGATGCCGAGCCCTCCCAGCACCGCGGCCGAGAGCGCCTCGTCGTCGTTCAGCCGGAGATTGCCCGCGATCGGCACCGAGAGTTCGCCCTCCGGGCCGTTCAGCCGCCACGTGTCCGGCGGATGCGAGTGCGTGTACGCGAGGCAGTTGTGCCGCGCGAGCTCGGCGGGCGAGGCCGGCACGCCGTGGCGCTCGAAGTATCCCGGCGTGGCCACGATCTTGCGGTTCACGGGCGCGAGGCGCCGCGCGACGAGGTTGGGCGCCGGCTCGCGCGAGATGCGGATCGCGAGGTCGAAGCCCTCGTCGGCGAGGTCGACGATGCGGTCGCCGATCGCCATGTCGATGCGCACCTCGGGGAAGCGCTCGAGGAAGAGCGGCAGCGCCGGCGCGATGTGCAGCGTCCCGAAGGCGACCGAGGCGCTGATGCGCAGCAGGCCGCGCGGCTCCGAATGGAAGCGGCCCACGGCGAGCCGCGCCTGCTCGGCCTCCTCGACGATGCGCGCGCAGTGCACGTAGAAGGCCGCGCCCGCCTCCGTGAGGCTCATCGCGCGCGTGGTGCGGTTGAGGAGGCGCGCGCCCACCGAGCGCTCGAGCTGCGTCACCGCCTTGCTCACCGCGGACTTCGAGATGCCGAGCCGGCGGCTCGCCTCGGAGAAGTTCTTCGCCTCGACCACGCGGGCGAAGATGGCCATGCGCTCCAGATCTTCCATGGTGCCATTATCGCCGATGGCGCAGCAATCCCCTTCCCAGCCCCCGGATTGTCCACCCCAGGGAAACGATGTGGTGCCCGGCCGACGGCTTATCACAGGGCCCTATTCGGGCGATGATCGGAGCTAAATTTACTGGAGGAACAACGATGTACGCCACGCCGCACCGCCCCGACCCCACCCGCTCCGCCCTTCCCGTCATCACCGAGATGGACGCCGCGAAGATCCGGGAGCTCGCGGCGCGCCTGCCCGACCGGGGCCGCGGCGTCGAGTCGCTGCCCGAGCTGATCGCGATGGTGACCACCGAGGCCGAGATCGTGCCGAGCGACGCCGTCGCCGCCGACATCGTGACGCTCAACTCGACCGTCTCGTTCCGCGACGAGCAGACCGAGACCGAGCACGTCGCGACGATCGTGCACCCGAGCGAGGCCGCGCCCGCCGAGCGCCGCATCTCGGTGCTCTCGCCGATGGGCACCGCGCTCCTCGGCCGGCGCGCCGGATCGCTCACCGAGTGCGCGATGCCCGACGGCACGCGGCGCGCGATCCGCGTGCTCGAGCTCCATTACCAGCCGGAGGCCGCGGGCGACCTCGGCCGCTAGGAGGAAGACATGTACTTCCAATACCCGCTCGAGGCCGTCGCCCGCAAGCGCGGCCTCGCCTCGCAGCTTTCCTTCGCCCTCGAGGCGCGCGACCGCCTGCCGCCCGATTCGGACGAGCTGGTGTGCGAGCCGCACGACCACGGCCTGGTGATCCTCGCCGCCGACGAGACCGCGCTCGGCAAGCCGCTCGGGATCCTGCGCAACGCGTACGGCGATTTCGTGCGCGTGAACGGGCCCAAGGTGCGCTACCTGCCGGGGCGCCCCCCGCAGCTGCCGGTGATGCACGTGCACATCGCCGTGCGCGAGGCGCTGGAGCTGCGCGTCACGGCCGAGCTTCGCCGCCGCGGCGCGCGCATCGTGGAGCGCTGCGTGCGCTCGGGCATGTTCGCCGTGAAGGCGGAAGCGCCGATGGAGGACCTGCTCGGGCTGCCCGCGTGGGTCGAGGCGCAGAGCGACGGCAACGGCACCTGCACCATCCGGCTGCAGGGATACGCGCCCGCGCCGCTCGGCCCGGCGGCGTGACCGGCGTGGCCCGCCCCCGCTCCGCCCTCGGGCGCTTCGAGGCGAGCCCGCCCGTGCGCCGCCGGCTGCGCTACCAGTACGACCTGGGACTGACCCACGCCGCGAGCGAAGGCGAGGTGCTGCAGATCGTGCGCGAGTACTGGGCCGACGTGCCGAAGTGGGTGAAGTGCCTCGTGCCGCGGACCTGCCATGCGCGACTGCTCATGGGCGCGGCCGACGTGCACTGGTGGGCGGCGCGGCTCGCCAGGCGGTTCGCGTCGGCGCCCGGGTTCGAGGATGCCGCGCGGCTTCGCGAGCTGGTCGCTTTCCTCGGCGAGGCGTCGGCGCGCCTGCACGCGCTCGAGGCGCCCGCGGACGAGCGCCCCTGCGGCCCTACTTTGCCGGCTTCACCGCGTCGCGAATCTGCTGCAGCGCCGACGGATCCTCGATCGTCGTGAGGTCGCCGGGGTCGCGGCCCTCGCAGATCGCCTGGATCGAGCGGCGCAGGAGCTTGCCCGAGCGCGTCTTGGGCAGCAGCGTCACGAAGCACACCTTCGCGGGGCGGGCGATGGCGCCGAGCGCCTTGTCCACGGTCGCCATCACTTCCTTCTCCTGCGCCTGGGCGCCCTCCTGCGTGGCGGCCTTCGCCGGATCCTTCAGCACGGCGAAGGCGACCGGCACCTGCCCCTTCACCGAATCGGCGACGCCCACCACCGCGACTTCCGCGACGTTGGGGTTCGACTGCACCGCCTCCTCGATCTCGCGCGTGCCGAGGCGGTGGCCCGCGACGTTGATCACGTCGTCGGTGCGGCCGAGGACGAAGTAGTAGCCGTCCTTGTCGCGCGTGGCCCAGTCGAAGGTCGTGTAGACCATCTCGTCGGCGAAGCTCGTGTAGTAGGTCTGCACGTAGCGCTCGTCGTCGCCCCAGACGGTGGTCATCGCGCCGGGCGGCAGCGGCGGCACGATGCACAGCACGCCCTTCTCGTCGACGCCCACTTCCTTGCCCGTCTCCTCGTGCTTGAGCTTGACCTTGTAGCCGTACGCGGGGAACGAGGGCGAGCCGAACTTGCGCGGCGTGTCCTCGATGCCGGGGCACGCGGTGAGGATCGGCCAGCCCGACTCGGTCTGCCAGTAGTTGTCCACGACCTGCGCGCCGAGCGACTCCGAGACCCAGCGCGCGGTGGGCTCGTCGAGCGGCTCGCCCGCGAGGTAGAGGTAGCGCAGCGTCGAGGTGTCGTACTTCTTCATCCACGACGGATCCTGCTTCTTGAGGACGCGGATCGCGGTGGGCGAGGTGAACATCGAGGTCACACGGTAGTCCTGCACGATGCGCCACCACACGCCCGGATCGGGCCGCACGGGCACGCCCTCGTACATGATCGTCGTGTTGCCGTTGATGAGCGGCCCGTAGACGATGTACGAGTGCCCCACGACCCAGCCGATGTCCGACGTGGAGAAGTACGCCTCGCCCGGGTTGCAGCAGAAGATGTGCTTCATCGAGGCGGCGAGCGCCACGGCGTGGCCGCCGGTATCGCGCTGCACGCCCTTGGGCTGCCCCGTGGTGCCGCTCGTGTAGAGGATGTACGAGGGCTCGTTCGCCTCGAGCCACGTGACGGGGACCTCGACCTTGCCCTGCTTCTCGCGCGCCTCGTCGTAGTCGACGTCGCGGCCGGCCACGCGCGTCATCGATTTGTCGAGCCCGCGATCCACGATCAGCACCTTCGCCGGCGGCTGCTTCGAGAGGCGGATCGATTCGTCCACCAGGGGCTTCAGCGCGATCATCTTGCCCATGCGCATGCCGGCATCGGCCGTCACCATCACCTTCGGCTGCGCGTCGTCGATGCGCGCGGCGAGGCTCGCGGCGGCGAAGCCGCCGAACACCACCGAGTGGATGGCGCCCAGCCGGACGGTCGCGAGCATCGCGAACACCGCCTCGGGGATCATCGGCATGTAGATGAGCACGCGATCGCCCTTGCCCACGCCCATCGAGCGCAGGATGCCGGCGAAGCGGTTCACCTCCTCGTGCAGTTGCGCGAAGGTGTAGGTGCGCGTCTGGTCCACCTCCGTGGAGATCCACACGAGCGCGGGCTGCGAGGCGCGCTTGGCGAGGTGGCGATCGACCGCGTTGTGGCAGAGGTTCGTCTCGCCCCCCGCGAACCACGCGCGGAACGGCGGCTTCGCGTAGTCGAGGACCTTCGCGAACGGCTTGTGCCAGTCGACGAGCTTCGCCTGCTCGGCCCAGAAGCCCTCCGGATCGCGGATGGAGCGCTCGTAGAACTCGCGGTAGGCCGTCGTCCGCGCCGCGTCGATCGTCGCCATGGCTTCTCCTTTTATCGGTTCACGTCCACCACAAGCCGGCCGCGCACCTTGCCGGCGAGGAAATCGGGGGCCCGCGCGAGCGCCTCGGCGAGTCCCATGTCGGTGATCATCGCGCCCAGCTTGCCGCGGTCGAGCTCCACGGCGAGCCGGCGCCAGGCCTCGAGGCGGCGATCCATCGGCGCGGTGACGCTGTTCACGCCCGCGAGCGTCACGCCGCGCAGGATGAAGGGCGCCACCGTCGCGGGGAAATCCATGCCCTGCGCGAGGCCGCAGGCGGCGACCGCGCCTTCGGCCTTCGTCTGCGCGCACGCGTTCACGAGCGTGTGGCTGCCGACCGAATCCACCACGCCCGCCCAGCGCTCCTTCTGCAGGGGCTTGCCGGGCTGCGAGAGCGCCGCCCGGTCGATCAGCTCCTTCGCGCCGAGGGACTGCAGGTAATCCTTCTCGGACATCTTGCCCGTCGAGGCGACCACCGCGTAGCCCAGCTTCGCGAGGATCGCCACCGCGATGCTGCCCACGCCGCCGGTCGCACCGGTCACGAGGACCTCGCCGCTCTTCGGCGTGACGCCCAGCCGCTCGAGGGCCATCACGCAGAGCATCGCCGTGTAGCCGGCGGTGCCGATCGCCATGGCCTCGCGCGTGGTCATGCCCTCCGGCACCCTCACCAGCCAATCGCCCTTCACGCGCGCCTTCTGCGCGAGGCCGCCCCAATGCGTCTCGCCCACGCCCCAGCCGTTCAGCAACACGCGATCGCCGGGCTTCCACGACGGGTGCGTGCTCGCCTCGACCACGCCGGCGAAATCGATGCCCGCCACCATCGGCCACTTGCGCACGATGGGCGACTTGTCGGTGAGGGCGAGCGCGTCCTTGAAGTTGAGGGTCGAGTACTCGACCTTCACCGTGACGTCGCCCTCGGGCAGGTCGCTCTCCGCGACCTCCGCGATGCGCGCCTGGAACTTCTCCGCTTCCTTGCTGAGGAGGATGGCTTTCATGTCTGGACCGAAAAGGGGGTCAGGTTACATTTTGATCCCGTCCCCATTTCCTGGGGAAGCGCATCGCAAAAATAGGGACAGGATCAAAATGTAACCTGACCCCATTCCGCCGAGGCGTGCTTGCGCGCAAAGTAGGCGCGCGACTGCATCTCGCGCAGCCGGCTCGCGGTGCGGGCGAACTCCGCGCGCAGCATGCGCTCGGCCCCGGAGCCCTCGCCCGCCTCGCCCAGCAGCGCCTCGGGCGGCGCCTCGGCGGTCATGACGAGCTTCACGCGCTGGTCGTAGAACACGTCCACGAGCCAGGTGAAGCGGCGCGCGGCATCCTGCCGCTGGGGGCCGAGGCGGGGAACGTTCGAAACGAGCACCGTGTGGTAGGCGGCGGCGATCTCGAGGTAATCCACCTGCGAGCGCGGCTTCTCGCACAGCTCGTCGAAATCGATCCAGATCACGCCCTTCGCGCGGCGGCGGAAGGCGAGCGGGCGATTGCCCACCTCGATGGCCCCGTCCTCGGCGTAGGTGGCCTTGGTCATCGCCTCGAAGAAGCTCGCCAGGTGCTCGTCCGCTCCCTCGTCGAGCGGCGTGTAGTAGACGCTCAACGCATCGAGCAGGCGCCGGCGATGGTCCGTGGCGCCGCCGAGATGCACGACATCGAGCTCGCGCTTGAGGACCTCGATCGCGGGGAGGAAGCGCGCGCGCTGCAGGCCGTTGGGGTACAGGTCGTCCGGCCGGTAGTTGGAGGTCATCACCAGCACGACGCCCTTCTCCACGAGGAGCTCGAGGAGGCGCCCCAGGATCATCGCGTCGGCGATGTCGCTCACGTGGAACTCGTCGAAGGCGAGGATGCGCAGCTCGCGCGCGATCTCGGTGGAGATCGCCTCGAGCGGGTCCTCCTGCCCGGAGAGCGCCTTCATGCGCGCGTGGATCTCGCGCATGAACTCGTGGAAGTGGACGCGGCGCTTGCGGCGGTGGCGCGAGACCTTGAAGAAGGCGTCCATCATGAGCGACTTGCCGCGCCCCACGCCGCCCCAGATGTAGACGCCGCGCGGCGGCTTGCGCCCCGCGCCGAGGTTGGTCACCAGGCGGTTGATCTTCCCCTGCCGGTAGAGGCGGTAGTCCTCGAGCTGCTCGAAGAGGCGCTGCAGCTTCTCGACGACCTTCAGCTGCTCGCTGTCGGTCTCGAAATCGTGCCGCTGGCTGAAGTGCCAATACCACTCGAGCGGGCCGGAGAAATCGCCGGCCTCGATCTCCTCGTCGCGGCCGTTCTCGGGGATGGGGATTTCAGGGGCTGCGTTCATTCAGCGGCTACATGTTCAGCGACCGCTTCTCCACGTTCAGCGCCGCCTCCTTCACCACCTCGGAGAGCGTGGGGTGCGCATGGACGATGCGCGCCATGTCCTCGGAGGCGCCGGCGAACTCCATCGTCGTGACGCCCTCCTGGATGATGTCGGAAGCCCGCGCGTGGATGATGTGCACGCCGAGCACGCGGTCGGTCGCGGCATCGGCGACCACCTTCGCGAAGCCCACCGGCTCCTCGAGGCCCAGCGCGCGGCCGTTGATCGAGAACGGGAACTGCCCGGACTTCACCGTGAATCCCGCCGCCTTCGCCTGGCGCTCGCTCATGCCGACCCAGGCGATCTCCGGGTTCGTGTAGATGATCCAGGGGATGCACGCGTAGTCGATGTGCGGCTTCTGGCCGGCGATGAGCTCGGCCGCCATCACGCCTTCGTCCTCGGCCTTGTGGGCGAGCATCGGGCCGCGCACCACGTCGCCGATCGCGTAGACGTTCGCGACCCCCGTGCGGCAATGCTCGTCCACCTCGATGAAGCCGCGTTGATCGAGCTTGAGGCCGATCGCCTCGCACCCGAGGCGCTCGGTGTCGGGCACGCGCCCCACCGAGACCACGAGCTTGTCGCACTCGAGCTTCTGCGCCGCGCCCTGGTCGTCCGTGTACTCGACCGTCACGCCGGACTTCTTCGTCGAGACCTTGCCGATCTTCACGCCCAGGCGGATGTCGAGGCCCTGGTTCTTCGTGAGCTGCTTCCATGCCTCCTTCGCCACCGCCTCGTCCGCGGCGCCGAGGAACTCCGGCAGCGCCTCGAGGAGGGTGACTTCGGAACCCAATCGCCGCCACACGCTGCCCAGCTCCAGCCCGATCACGCCCGCGCCGATCACGCCGAGGCGCTTGGGCACCGAGGGGAAGGCGAGCGCGCCCACGTTGTCGCAGATCGTCTCGTTGTCGACCGCGATGCCGGGAAGCGTGCGCGCCTTGGAGCCCGTCGCGACGATGACGTGCCTTGCCGTCACCTGCTGCGCCTCGCCCACGCCCGAGACCTCGATGGCGTAGCCCTCGCCCTCGCGCCCGGTGAAGCGGCCGAAGCCCTGCAGCCAGGCGATCTTGTTCTTCTTGAAGAGGAACTCGATGCCCTTCGTCATCTTGGTGACGATGGCCTCCTTCCTCGACTGCATCTTCGCGACGTCGATCTTCGCGCCGGAGACCGTGATGCCGTGCGGCTCGAGGTGGCGCGAGACCTTCTCGAACTCCTCCGAGGAGGCGAGCAGCGCCTTGGAGGGGATGCAGCCCACGTTGAGGCAGGTGCCGCCGAGGGCGAGCTCGCCCTTCGCGTTCCTCCAGCCCTCGATGCAGGCGGTCCTGAATCCCAGTTGCGCGGCGCGGATGGCGGCGATGTAGCCCCCGGGTCCCGCGCCGATCACGACGACGTCGAATGCCTGTGCCATGGAAATCCCGTTATCTCAGCCAGAAGCGCGCGATATGGACGCCCAACCCCGCGCAGATGCCCGCGGCGAGCGGCGGCACGTCGCGCAGCAGGAGCGGCGGGTGCTTGAGCAGCCGCAGCAGCCAGAACGTGACCGCCACGGCGATGCCCACCGCGAGCGAAACCGCGAAATGACGCGGCAGGTAGATGCCGAGCTGCGCATCGAGGAACACCGTGAGGAAGCCCACGAAGAGGGACCCCGCGGCGAAGAAGAAGATCCGCCACGCGATCGCCGCGGCCGTGAGCCGCTTCCTGCGGCGGCCCACGCCTCACACGTCCAGCAGCAGCCGCGCCGGATCCTCGAGCGCCTCCTTCATCGCGACGAGCGAGAGCACGGCCTCCCGCCCGTCGATGATGCGATGGTCGTAGGAGAGAGCGAGGTAGTTCATGGGGCGGATCACGACCTGCCCGTTCGCCACGACCGGGCGTTCCTTGGTCGCGTGGATGCCCAGG
>DASUXK010000039.1:0-7670 GCA_036377935.1 Usitatibacter sp. | reverse complement strand
GCCCCAGCGGATCGCCCAGGTCATCTTGTCGACCTCCTCGCCGATCGAGGAGGTGACCGCGGAGTTCCCGATGTTCGCGTTCACCTTCACCAGGAAGTTGCGGCCGATGATCATCGGCTCGGTCTCGGGATGGTTCACGTTCGCCGGGATGATCGCGCGCCCGCGCGCCACCTCGTCGCGCACGAATTGCGGCGAGATCTCCGCGGGGATCGCCGCGCCGAAGGACTCGCCGCGATGCTGGCGGCCCATGAGGTCGGCGAGCTTCGCGCCCTTCGGACCCGTGGCGCGCAAGGCTTCCAGGTACTCGCGCCGGCGCAGGTTCTCGCGGATGGCGATGTATTCCATCTCCGGCGTCACGATGCCGCGCCGCGCATAGTGCATCTGCGTGACGTTGGCGCCCCGCCGGGCCCGGCGCGGCCGGCGCTTGAGGTCGAAGCGCAGCTCGGCGAGCTTCGGGTCCGCGAGGCGCTCCCGGCCGTAGCGCGAGGTGGGGCCCGCGAGCACCTCGGTGTCGCCGCGCTCCTCGATCCAGGCGGCGCGAAGCGCCGGCAGGCCCGAGCGGATGTCGATGCGCGCGGCCGGATCGGTGTACGGGCCGCTCGTGTCGTAGGCGAAGATCGGCGGGTTCGGCTCGGCGCCGAAGGCGGCCGGCGTGTCGCTTTGCGAGATCTCGCGCATCGGCACCCGGAGGTCGGCGCGCGAGCCCTCGACGTAGACCTTGCGCGAGCTCGGAAGCGGTTGGATGGCGGCCTCGTCCACGTGGGCGGACGCGGCGATGAATTTCGGATGGGCGTTCATGGCGGCTCCTTCGGGGGGACCGCGAAGGGAGCGGAGAGGCAATCCCGCACGCTCCCTACGCCGGCATGACCCGGATCAGGTTCCAAGGGACTCTCTCACTGGAGAAACGCGGGGTCAGACCCTGGTGTCGCTTTTGCTCGATTCAGGGTCTGACCCCGGATTTCTCCAGACCCCTGCGTTCGAACAGCCAGTATATCAACGCGCCGGGGCCCGCCCGCCACGACGCAGGTCAATTTCCCGCGGCGGCGGCGAGGAGCGCCTCGGCGAGCGCGCGGACCGGTTCGGGGCGGTCGAAGAGGGCGCCGCGGTTGCGGGCGATGGCCTCGCGCAGCGCGGCGTTGCGGTCGCGGTCGCGCGCGGTCTCGAGCGCGATGCGCACGTATTCTTCCGGCGACCCGGCGATCAAGGCCTCCACTTCCATCATGCGCAGCATCGCGGCCGTCTGCCGCCCGCGCATGAAGCGCCCGGGGAGCGTCACGACGGGCGCGGCCGCGGCGAAGGCGTCGAGGCTCGTGTTGCCGCCCGACCAGTGCAGCGTGTCGAGCACCACGTCGGAGAGCGCGAGCACGCGCCGGAAGGCCGCCCCGCCCATGCGCGGCAGGAACTTGATCTGGTTGCGTGCGGGCACGCCGCGCGCGGCGAGCGCCCGCTGCAGCCGCGCGGCGAACTGCATCGTGACGACGCGCGCCGGCGCCTGGAAGAACAGCAGGGCGCCATCGGGATCGGCCTCGAGGATCGCGGCGAAGAGCTCGTCGATCGCGGGATGGATCTTGAAGAGCGACTGCGGGCACGCGTAGAGGCGCCCGGAGCCGGGCAGGCCGAGGGCGGCGCGCGAGGCGTCCGCCATCTCGCGCGGCATCGGGTAGTCCACCCCCGGGCCGGGCAGCGCGAGGAGCGGCTCGACGTAATGGCTTTGCCCGTCGGGCGGCTCCATCGCGGCGCACGTGATGTAGGCGTCGATCGCGTCGCTGCCCGTGGTCACGGGATGTCCCCAGGCCGCGCACTGCAGCGGGGCGAGCCGCAGCGCCGCGAGGAGGTAGGTCATGGGCGTCATGCCGACCTCGGGGTAGACGATCGCGTCGAGGCGATCCGCGGCGAGGCGCGCGGCCACCTCCTCGGCGCCCGCGCGCATCGTCGCGAAGTGCTCGGCGCAGCCCGCGATGCGGCGCGAGAAATCGTCGTCCACCGGGGACGTGTGGTAGACGAAGCGCTCGAAGCGCGCCGGATCGAGGCCGGTCACCCAGCGCTCGAAGTAACGTCCCGCGGTGCACTCGCGGAAGATCGCTCCCACGAATCCGATGCGCAGCCGCCGGCCGCCGTCGAAGGTGCGCGGTCGCGGCGAGCGCCATTCGGGATGCGCGGCGCCGGCGAGCCGCGCGATGACGGCCGAGTAGCCGCGCTGCAGCTCGCGGTCGTCCCCGCCCTGGTAGGCGAGGAGGAAGTTGTTGCGCTTGAGCTGGAACGCTTCGTTCGCGCACGGGATCCAGCGCTCGACCTCGGCGAGCGTGCGCGCGATTCCCTCCGAGTACCGCGCACGCCAGCGGGCGAGATCGTCCACGTCCTCGTAGACCTGGGGCAGCATCAGCCGCTCGCCCAGGGTCACCTGCAGGTCGCCGGGCCGGCGAGCGCCCGCGGCGGCGAGCGCGGCGAGCGCACCCTGGACGTCGCCGAGCTCCTGCTTCACCACCGCGCGCAGCGTTTCGGTCGGCACCGCGCCGGGATCCCGCGCGGCGGCCTCGTCGAGCGCGCGATCCGCGTCCTCCCATCGCCACAGCTCGGCCCGGAGCCGGCCGATCTCGCGCCACGTGTCCGCATCGGGGGGCTGCGCCGCCGCCGCGCGATCGGCGCAGGCCAGCGCCGGGCCGGTGCCGCCGAGGAGCGCATGCACGCGGGCGAGCCGCATCCACAGGCCGGCGTTGCCGGGCGCGGCCTCGACGGCGCGCTGCAGAGCCTCGCGCGCGTGATCGGCCCTGCCCGCGGAAAGGAGCAACGCGGCGAGGTTCTTCTGCGCCGCCGCGAACCGCGGATCGATGCGCACCGCTTCGCGCAGCGCGTCGATCGCGGCCTCGCCGCAGCCCGCGCGGTGCTCGACGTCGGCGAGGTACGCCTCGAGGAGGGCCGAAGGCGCCGCGAGCCGCGAGCGCAGCCCCGTCAGCCGCTCGCGCGCGGCATCGAAGCGGCCGAGCGCCGCCTCGGCCCGCGCGGCCAGTATCGCCGTCTCGGGGTCGGCGGCGTCGAGCGATTGCGCGCGGCGCAGCGCCTCGGCGCCGTTTCCCTCCGCCAGGTCGATTTCAGCGAGCTGGCGCGCGGCCCAGGGGTCGCCGGCGGCGAGCGGGTCGAGCAGGGCCCGCGCCTCGCGCAAGCGGCCGGAGGCGAGCAGCGCGCGCGCCTGCGCCTGCAGCGGGGTTTCGGAAGCCATGCCGAATTGTACGAACGCCGCTTGACGGAGTAATTAGACGATCGTATAGTTTCTTCATGCCCCGGCCTTCGCGCAATCTCGACCAGGCGCTCCTCGCCGCGGGGCGCGAGCTCCTGCCGGAGCGTGGTTGCGCGGGGCTGGCGGTGCGCGAGGTGGCCGAGCGCGCCGGCGTGAACCTCGGCATGTTCCACTACCACTTCCGCACCCGCGAGGCGTTCCTGCGCGCGGTGCTGCAGCAGGCTTACGAGGAGATGTTCGCGACCCTCACGCTGGAAGCGAAGCCCGATGCCGAGCCCGTGGAGGGCTTGCGCAGCGCCCTGCGCGTGCTGGGCCGCTTCCTGCGCGACAACCGCCCGCTCCTCGCGCGGGTGTTCGCCGATGCGATGGCGGGAGAGGCGTGCGCCCGGGAGTTCGTCCGGGACAACCTGCCGCGCCACGTGGCGGTGTTGCGGCGGTTCTTCCTCGCGGGCCGGCGCCGCGGCGTGCTGCGCCCCGTCGCCTTCGAGCAGGCGCTCGGCTTGCTCGCGGGCTCGCTCGCGCTGCCGATCCTCGCCGGCGGCGCCATCGCCTCGAGCGGCCTCGTCGCCGAGCCGCGCCGGCGCGCGCTCGAGCGCTCGCTGCTCGGCAACGCGGCGATCGACGAGCGCATCGATCTCGCCCTCGGGGCGCTCGCCGCGCGCGGCGCCGGGGCGCGCGCGAAAGGAAAGCCGCGATGAATCCACGCCGCACCGTCGCCGTCGCATCGCTCGCCGTGCTCGCGGCCTGCTCGCCCTCCACGCCGGCGCCGTTGCAGGGTTACGTCGAGGGCGAGTACGTCCGCGTCGCCGCGCCGTTCGCGGGGACCCTCGTGCGCCTCGATGCGCGACGCGGCGCGCAAGTGCAGGCCGGTGCGCCGCTCTTCGCGCTCGAGGCGCAAAGCGAGGACGCGGCGCGGCGCGAGGCCGAGGCGCGCGTGCGCCAGGCCGAGGCGCAGCTCGAGGACCTGCGCAAGGGACGGCGGCCGAGCGAGATCGCGGCGGTGCGCGCGCAGCTCGCGCAGGCCGACGCGGCGGCGAAGCTCTCGGAGCGCGAGCTCGCGCGGCAGGAGGACCTCGTCGCGAAGGGCTTCGTGAGCCGCCAGGCGCTGGACCAGGCGCGCTCGGCGCGCGACCGCGACCGCGACCGCGTCGCGGAACTGCGCGCGAACCTCGCCACCGCGGTCGCGGGCTCGCGGCCCGACGAGATCCGCGCCGCCGAGGCGCAGGCGGCGGCGGCGCGCCAGGCGCTCGCGCAGGCCGACTGGCGGCTGCAGCAGAAGTCGATCGAATCCGGCGTGGCGGGCGTCGTCGCCGACACGCTCTTCGTGCTCGGCGAATGGGTTCCGGCGGGCGCGCCCGTCGTCTCGATCCTCCCGCCGGGGAACGTGAAGGTGCGCTTCTTCGTGCCGGAGCCCGCGCTCGGAAGCGTGCACGTCGGCGATCGCGTGCGCGTCTCGTGCGACGGGTGCGGCGCGCCCTTCGAGGCGGCGGTCTCCTTCATCGCGACGCAGGCCGAGTACACCCCGCCCGTGATCTACAGCAAGGAATCGCGCGCGAAGATGGTGTTCCTGGTCGAGGCGCGCCCCGCGGCGCAGGAAGCGGCGCGGCTGCACCCGGGCCAGCCGGTGGACGTCGCGCTTCCGTGAACGCCGCCGCGGCCGGGGACGCGCAGCTCGCGATCGACGTCGCCGGGCTCACCAAGCGCTTCGGGCCGAAGACCGCCGTCGACCACTTCTCGATGCAGGTGCGGCGCGGGCAGATCTACGGCTTCCTCGGGCCCAACGGCAGCGGCAAGACCACCACGATCCGCATGCTCTGCGGCCTGCTCACGCCCGACGAAGGGCGCGGCACCTGCCTGGGCTACGACATCGTGCGCGAGTCGCGGCGCATCAAGCTCGAGGTGGGCTACATGACGCAGGGCTTCAGCCTGTACCAGGACCTCTCGATCGAGGAGAACCTCGACTTCGTCGCGCGCATGTACGCCGTGCCGCACCGCCCGCGCCGCGTGGCCGAGGCGGTCGAGCGCCTGGGGCTGGGCCCGCGCAGGCGCCAGCTCGCGGGCAGCCTCTCGGGCGGATGGAAGCAGCGCCTCTCGCTCGCGGCGTGCCTGCTCCACGATCCGAAGCTGCTGCTCCTCGACGAGCCCACGGCGGGCGTGGATCCCGGCGCGCGGCGCGACTTCTGGGACCACATCCACGAGCTGGCGCATGCCGGCATCACCGTGCTCGTGAGCACCCATTACATGGACGAGGCCGAGCGCTGCCACGCCCTCGCCTACATCGCGTACGGCAAGCTCCTCGCGCATGGCACCGCGCGCGAGCTCGTGGAGCGCTCGGGGCTCGCCACCTGGGCGATCGAGGGCGAGGACCCGATGGAGCTCGCGCCGGAGCTGCGCGGCCTGCCCGGCGTCGAGATGGTGGTGCCCTTCGGGATGTCCCTGCACGTGAGCGGCACAAACGCCGATGCGATCGAGCGCTCGCTCGAGGCGATCGGTCGCCGCCCCGGCGTCGCCGTGCGCCGCGTGCACGCGAGCCTCGAGGACGTGTTCATCCACCTGATGGAGCGCTGAGCCGTGTTCTCCTGGCACCGCTTCGTCGCCGTCCTCGCGAAGGAGTTCGTGCAGATGCGCCGCGACCGGCTCACCTTCGCGATGATGATCGGCGTGCCGGTGATGCAGCTCGTGCTCTTCGGGTACGCGATCAACATGGATCCGAAGGGCCTGCCCGCCGCCGTGGTCTCGGCCGAGGCGAGCCCCTTCTCGCGCTCGCTCGTGCGCGCGCTCGAGAACACCGGCTACTTCCGCGTCGTCGCCCGGCCGCGCACGGTGGCGCAGGCCGCGGAGCTGGTGGCCCGCGGCGACGTGCAGTTCGTGCTGAGCATCCCGGAGGACTTCGCGCGGAAGCTGCAGCGGGGCGAGCGCCCCGTGGTGCTACTCGAGGCGGACGCGACGGATCCCGCGGCCACCAGCAACGCCATCGCCGCCGTGCTGCAGGTGAACCAGCAGGGGCTCGACCACGACCTCACCGGGCCGCTCGCGCCGCTGCGCGCCGCGCCCCCGCCCTTCGAGGTGCGCGTGCACCGCCTCTACAACCCCGAGGGCATCACGCAGTACAACATCGTCCCGGGGCTCATCGGCGTGGTGCTCACGATGACGATGGTGATGATGACCTCGCTCGCGATGACGCGCGAGCGCGAGCGCGGCACCATGGAGGCGCTCCTCGCCACCCCCGTGCGGCCGCTGGAGGTGATGCTGGGCAAGATCGCCCCCTACATCCTCATCGGCTACGTGCAGGTGCTGGTGATCCTGGGCGCCTCGGCGCTCCTCTTCCGCGTGCCGATGGTGGGCAGCCTCGCGCTCCTGTCCGGGATGCTGGTGCTCTTCATCGCGACCAACCTCGCCATCGGCTTCACCTTCTCCACGTTCGCGCGCAACCAGATGCAGGCGATGCAGATGACGCTGTTCTTCTTCCTGCCCTCGATGCTGCTCTCCGGCTTCATGTTCCCCTATCGCGGCATGCCGGGGTGGGCGCAGTGGCTGGGGGAGGCGCTTCCGCTCACGCACTTCCTGCGCGTCGTGCGCGGCATCCTCCTCAAGGGAAACGGGCCGGCGGAGATCGTCCCGCAGGCGTGGCCCCTCGCGGTGATCCTGCTCGTCGTGTCGGCGGCGGCCCTCGCCCGCTACCAACGCACGCTCGACTGACGGAGCGCAAATGGGCGGCCCCCCGGCTTTGCTACAATTTCCGGTGCTTTTCCCCCACCGCCCCCGCCCTTCCCCGGCATCGCCATGAACATCGAACAAGCCCGCTTCAACATGATCGAGCAGCAGATCCGCACCTGGGAGGTGCTCGATCCGGCCGTGCTGGACCTGCTCTTCGAGGTGAAGCGCGAGCAGTTCGTGCCGCCGGAATATCGCAGCGTCGCCTTCGCGGACCTCGAGATCCCGTTGGGCCACGGCGAGGCGATGATGCCGCCCAAGGTCGAGGCGCGCATCCTGCAGGAGGTCGCCGTGCAGCCCCACGAGGAAGTGTACGAAGTCGGCACCGGCTCGGGCTACCTCACGGCGCTGCTCGCCCGGCCCGCGCGGCACGTGACGAGCGCGGAGATCCACGCCGACCTGAAGGAGCGCGCCGCGGGGAACCTTCGGGCGGCCGGCGTGACGAATGTCACCCTGCTCGAGGGCGACAGCGCCCGCGCGCCGCTTTCCGAATCCGCCTACGACGTGATCGTCCTCACCGGCTCCACGCCCGTCCTTCCGCAGGCGTTCCTCGACCGGTTGAAGCCCGGCGGCCGGCTCTTCGCCGTGGTGGGCGATCCGCCGGCGATGAAGGCGATGCTCGTGCGCGCCGCCGCCCCCGGCTCCTTCGTGCACCGCGAGCTCTTCGAGACCGTGGTGAAGCCCCTCGTGAACTGCGCCCAGCCGGCGCGCTTCCGCTTCT
>DASUXK010000038.1:0-9409 GCA_036377935.1 Usitatibacter sp. | reverse complement strand
CTTCTCCGCGGGGCACGGCGTGGTCGTGACGGGGGTCGCGGTGACGGTGGCCACCGTCGCGATGCAGTGGCGCGTGCCCGGCTGGCTGGATGCGGCCGGCACCTGGATCTCGATCGCGTTCCTCGCCGCGCTCGGCGCGGCGAACCTCCACGCGGTGCTGCGCACGCCGCGCGGGCAGATGGTGCGGCCCGTGGGATTGCGCAGCCGCTTCCTGCAGCGCCTCACGCGCGCCGAGCACCCGGTGCTCATCGCCGCGGTCGGCGCTTCGTTCGCGCTCTCGTTCGATACCTTCAGCCAGGCGGTGCTCTTCTCGGTCACCGGCTCGCGCGTGGCCGGCTGGCTCTTCGCCGCCTCGCTGGGCCTCGTCTTCACCGCCGGCATGATGGCCACCGACGCGCTGAACGGGCTGTGGGTGAGCCATCTCGTGCGTTCCGCCGACGCGCGCGCGGCCGCCGCCTCGCGCGTGATGAGCTTCGCCGTGGCGGTCGTCGCGCTCGCCATCGCCGCGCTCGCGGTGGCGCGCCGCATCCTGCCGGCGCTCGACGCACGCCTCGATTCGTGGGACACGGCGCTGGGCGTCGCCGTCGCCTCCGCGGTGGTTGCCGCCTACCTCGTCGCCCTGCGCATCACCCGGGAGGTCCGATGGACCCACGCCTGAAGAAACCCAAGCCCAAGCGCATGCGGCTCTCGTCGGTCGCCAACGCCATCCGCCTCACCAAGGCCTTCTCGGAGCAGGAATACGAGATGGGCATCAGCGCGCTCGCCTCGCGGCTGGGGCTCGCGAAGAGCACCGTGCACCGGCTCGCGACCACGCTCGTCGAGTACGACATGCTCGAGCAGAACAAGGAGACCGGGAAGTACCGCCTCGGGCTCGCGTTCTTCGAGTTGGGCACGCTCGTGCGCCGCAAGATGGACGTCACCACCGAGGCGCAGGGCGAGATCCACGCCCTCGCCGACTCGAGCGGCGAGACCGTGCAGCTCGCGATCCTCGACCACCTCACCGTGCTCTACATCCGGATCCGCGAGAGCCGGCAGGCGATCCGCCTCTCCTCGGGGCTGGGCTCGCGCGCGCCCGCGCACTGCACCGGCGTGGGCAAGGCGCTGCTCGCCTTCCAGTCCCCGGAAGTCGTCCAGCAGGTGATCGACAACGGCCTCAAGCGCTACACCGAGAACACCATCGTCGAGCCCGACAAGCTGCGCGCGGAGCTCGCCTCGATCCGCGCCCGGGGCTACGCGATCGACGACGAGGAGATCGAGATCGGCCTGCGCTGCGTGGCGGCCCCGATCCGCGACCACAGCGGACGCGTGGTGGCCGCGATCAGCGTCGCCGCGCCCGTGCAGCGCATGAGCAAGAAGCAGGTGCAGGCGGCGATTCCCCCGGTGCTCGCCGCCGCCGAGAACATCTCGCGCCGCCTGGGCTTCATCCCGTCGCTCGCCAGCGTGGTGATGGCGGAGTGATGCACGAGATCCGGATCGCGAGCGGCGAGGCGTACGCCTGCGCCGAGGACGACACGCTGCTGCGCGCGGGGCTGCGCGCGGGGCTGGGTTTTCCGTACGAGTGCAACTCCGGCGCGTGCGGCACCTGCAAGGTGGAGCTCGTGGAAGGGCGGGTCGAGTCGCTCAGGCCCGATGCGCCGGGCCTCGCCGAGCGCGACCGCGCGAAGAACCGCGTGCTCGCCTGCCAGGCGCAGCCGCGCGGCGCCTGCGCCATCAAGGTGCGGCTGCGCCCCGAGAACGTGCCGGCCCATCGCCCGGCGCGCTTCGAGGCGCGCCTCGAATCCGTGCGCGACCTCACGCACGACATGCGCGAGTTCACGTTCGCCGCCGAGGGCGCTCCGGGGTTCCTCCCGGGCCAGTACGCGCTCTTCTATCTCCCCGGCCTCGCCGTGCCGCGAACCTATTCGATGAGCAACGTCGACGAGGGCCGCTCGCGCTGGCAGTTCATCGTGCGCCGGGTGCCGGGCGGGAAGGGCACCAACGCGCTCTTCGACCACGTGCCGATGGGCTCCGCCGTCGCCATCGACGGGCCCTACGGCCTCGCTTACCTGCGCGCCGAGAGCCCCCGCGACATCGTTTGCATCGGCGGTGGCTCGGGCCTTGCGCCGGTGCTCTCGATCGCGCGCGGCGCGGTCCGCGAGCCGGCGCTCGAAGGCCGGAAAATCCACGTGTTCTACGGCGCGCGCACCCACCGCGACCTGTGCGGCGAGACGGAGCTGTGCGCGCTGCCCGGCTACGGCGAGCGGCTCTTCTTCCACGCGGTGCTCTCCGAAGCGCAGGATCCCGAGGGCTGGAAGGGCGCGAAGGGCTTCGTGCACGAGCACGCGCGCGCCTTCATCGAGGGCGAGGCGGGCGGGCGCTGGAACGACTTCGAGTACTACTTCGCGGGGCCGCCGGCGATGGCCGAGGCGGTGCAGCGCATGCTGATCGACCGGCGGGTGCCCTATCCGCAAGTGCACTTCGACTCCTTTTATTAGCAGGCAACGAACGCATGTCCAAACTGAGACTCGCCCTCGGCTGCTGGAACTACGACCGCACGCGCACCCTGATGGAGGGCAGCGTGCAGCCCGACGGCATCGACCTCGTCTACCTCAACATGCCGGTCGAGGAGACGTTCTTCCGCATGCTGCGCCACCGCGAGTTCGACATCGCCGAGATGTCGCTCTCCTCTTACGCGGTCTCGCTCACGCGCCCCGAGAAGCCGTTCATCGCGATCCCGGTGTTCCCCTCGCGCTTCTTCCGCCACTCGTGCATCTACGTGAATGCGAAGGCCGGGATCCGCGAGCCGAAGGACCTCGTCGGAAGGAGCGTCGGCAATCCCGAGTACCAGATGACCGCGCCGGTGTGGATCCGCGGCATCCTGCAGGACGAGTACGGCGTGCCCGTCGAGTCGGTGACCTACCGCACCGGCGGCGAGGAGGAGCCGGGCCGCCCCGAGAAGCTGAAGCTCGACCTGCCGCCCCGGATCAAGGTGCAGCCCATCGGGGAGACCGAGACCCTCTCGGCGATGCTTCGCGACGGCGGCATCGACGCGCTCTACACCGCGCGCATGCCCTCGACCTACCGCACCGCGCCCGACCGCGTGAAGCGCCTCTTCGAGAACTACATGGAGGTGGAGCAGGCGTACTACCGCAAGACGAGGATCTTCCCGATCATGCACACGGTGGTCGTGCGGCGCGCGCTCTACGAGCAGCACCCGTGGATCGCGATGTCGCTCTACAAGGCGTTCGCCCAGGCGCAGCGCGAGGCGTACGACGATCTGTACGTCACGGCGGCGCTCAAGACGATGCTGCCGTGGCTCACGAAGCACGTCGAGGATGCGCGCGCCCTCATGGGCGACGACTACTGGGCCTACGGATTCGCGCCGAACCGGGAATGCCTCGACACCTTCCTGCGTTATCACCACGAGCAGGGCCTTTCGAAGCAGCGGCTGAAGCCCGAGGACCTGTTCGCGCCCGAGACGATGGAAAGCTTCAAGATCTGATGGCCGAGCCGATCGGACCGCGGAAGAAGCACACCCTCGAGGACCACCTCATGGGGGTGGACGGCACGCACGCGCATGCCGAGGGCGACTACGACCACGACCACGATCACGACGACTTCGGCGAGTACGATCCCGAGCACGACGCGCTCTGGCAGCAGGACCACATCCAGCTCGTCTCCGTGGGCATCGACATCGGCTCCTCCGGCACGCAGGTGATCTTCTCGCGCATCTACATGCGGCGGCTCGCGGAGGATCTCACCAGCCGCTACTTCGTCGTGAAGCGCGAGACGCTGCACCAGTCGCCGGTGGCGCTCACGCCCTACCAGAGCGAGGAGCGCATCGACGAGCGCGCCGTGGGCGACATCGTCGATCGCGCCTACACCGAAGCCGGGATCCACCCGGACAACATCGACACCGGCGCCGTGATCCTCACCGGCGAGGCGCTGCGGCGCGACAACGCCAAGGCCATCGCGGACGTGCTCGCGGAGATGGGCGGCGAGTTCGTGTGCGCCACCGCGGGACACCACATGGAGTCGCTGCTGGCCGCCTACGGCTCGGGCGCCGCCAGGGCCTCGCACGACCTCGGCCGCCCGGTGCTGAACGTCGACATCGGCGGCGGCACCACGAAGCTCGCGCTGGTGGAGAGCGGGCGCGTGGTGCATACGGCGGCGATCCACATCGGGGGGCGGTTGATCGTGAGGGACGAGGCCGGCAAGCTGGTCCGCCTCGATCCCGCCGGCAAGCAGCTCGCGAAGAACGCGGGGCTCGAATGGAACCTGGGCGACGCGGTGAGCGAGGTGCAGCTCGACCGCGTCGCGGCGTGGATGGCCGATGCGCTCGTCGCGGCGCTCACGGTGAGCCCCACGCCCAGCCCGATCGACGCGCTGTGGCTCACCGACCCGCTCGATCCCGTCGAGGGCATCGCCGGCGTCATGTTCTCCGGCGGCGTGGGCGAGTACGTATACGGGCGCGAGTCGCGCGACTTCGGCGACCTCGGCCGCCGTCTCGGGATCGCGATCCGCGCGCGCCTGGACGCGGGGCGCCTGCCGTATCCGCTGCTGCCGGCGGGGGAGTGCATCCGCGCCACGGCGATCGGCGCTTCCGAGTACAGCGTCCAGCTCTCGGGCAACACCGTCTACATCTCGAACCCGGCCGAGCTCCTGCCGCGCAAGAACCTGCAGGTCCTGCAGCCGGACGTCGCGCTCGAAGGCGACATCGACCCGGCGCGCGTGACGCAGGCGATCCGCCGCCACTTCGAGGCCTTCGACCTCGTCGAGGGCGAGGCGCAGGTGGCGCTCGCGTTCCGCTGGCAGGGGCCCCCGGCCTATGCGCGCATCGCGGCGCTCGCGCGCGGCATCGTCGAGGCGCTGCCGATGACGCTCCTGGAGTCGAAGCCCCTCTACCTCGTGCTCGACGGCGACATCGCGCACTCGCTGGGCGCGCTCCTCAAGGAGGAGTGGGGCATCGCCTCGGATGTGCTGGTGATCGACGGCGTTTCCCTCTGGGATTTCGACTACGTCGACCTCGGCCGCGTGCGCATGCCCTCGTACACCGTGCCGGTCACGATCAAGTCCCTCGTGTTCACGGAGGATCCGCGCGGGCCGCGCATGCGCGGCGGCCACGGCCACTCGCACGGCCATGGCCACGATCACGGCCACGACCACGGCGACGGGCACCATCATCACCACCATCATTCTCACGCACCGCGGGAGGCCCGGCCATGAGCGACGCGACGGGATCGAAGCGGGCGGCGCAGGCCGAGGAACGCGCGCTGCGCCAGCAGCTCGCCGACGCGCTGTCGATGATGGAGCGCGCCGAGGTGATCGATTTCAACGGGCACATGAGCTGCCGGCTGCCCGGCACGGAGCACGTCCTCATCAACGCGGGGAAGTCCGTGAGGAGCGCGCTCACCGCCGAGGACATCATCGCGATCGACATGGACGGCCGCCCGGTGGAAGGCGACGTCGTGCCGCCGATGGAGTTCCACATCCACACCGAGATCTACCGGCGGCGTCCCGACGTGAACGCGGTCGCGCACACCCATCCGCTGTGGTCCACGCTCTTCAGCATGGCGGGCGAGGAGGTGAAGCCGGTGACGATGCAGGCCGCGGTGATGGGGCCGATCCGCTTCTTCCCGAAGACCGCCTCGATCAACCGCAAGCCGCTCGCGGAGGAGCTCGCCGCGGCGCTGGGCCAGGACTGCGTGGTGATGCTCAAGTCGCACGGCGCCGTCATCGCGGGCCGCGACATCGTCGAGGCGTTCGTCCTCGCGATCTACCTCGAGGAGACGGCGCGCCGGCAGTACCTCGCGCGCGCCCTCGGCACGCCGTACGCGCTCTCCGCGGCCGAGGTGGAGACGATCGGCGCGAACCTGGGCAAGCCGCACCTGTTGCGGAAGGTGTGGGACTACCACCGAGCGAAATTGCAGCGCTGAAAGCGCGGCGCACCGACGAAGCGATGTGCTAGATTCGACCGTATCCCTATGCAGACCGACGTTCTCCATAAAGGAACACCGTTGATCGCCGCGCAGGCGCCGGCCGAGCGCCGCCGGTTCGAGTGGGGCTGGGTCGTGATCGCGGTGTGCGTCGCGATCGTCGTGTACCTCGCGCTCGTCCCGCTGGGATTCCTGCTGTGGCAGAGCTTCTTCACGCCGCAGACCGCGGACGAGGCCGCGCGCTTCACGTTCGGCAACTACCGCGAGGCGTACGGCAGCAGCGAGACGTGGACGCTGCTCAAGAACTCGATCACCTTCGCGATCGGCGCGTCGTGCTTCTCGTTCCTGGTGGGCGCGGGGCTCGCGTGGATGAACGAGCGCACCAACACGCCGTTCAAGTCGCTCTTCTACGGCCTCGCGCTGATCCCGCTCATCATCCCGAGCGTGCTCTTCACGGTGTCGTGGATCCTGCTCGCGAGCCCGAAGATCGGGATCCTCAACCTGGTGCTGAAGGATTTCTTCGGCCTCGACCACCACCTGTTCGACATCTACTCGATCTGGGGAATGATCTGGGTCGACGGGCTGCACTATTCGCCGATGGCGTTCCTCCTCATGTCGGCGGCCTTCCGCGCGATGGATCCGGCGCTCGAGGAATCCGCCATGATGAGCGGCGCGAACGTGCTGCAGGTGGCCTGGCGCGTGACGCTGCGCCTGTCGTGGCCGGCGATCTTCGCGACGATCCTCATCCTCTTCGTGCGCGCGATCGAATCCTTCGAGGTGCCCGCGCTCCTCGGGCTGCCGGTGGGCATCGAGGTCTTCACCTCGTCGATCTACCAGGCCGTGCACCGCTATCCCAGCCAGGTGGGCCTCGCGAGCGCGTACGCCGTGACGCTCCTGCTCATCACGAGCGTGGGCGTGTTCCTGCAGTCGCGCCTCTCGAGCCGCGGCTCGAAGTACGCGACGATGACCGGCAAGGGCTTCAGGCCGCGCCAGATCGACCTCGGGCGCTGGCGCTTCTTCACCGCGGGCATCTTCATCGGCTACTTCCTGCTGATCGTCGTGCTGCCGTTCCTGGTGCTCGTCTGGTCGTCGTTCCAGCGGTTCTACTCGGTGCCCTCGTGGAAGGCGCTGCACAACCTCACCCTCGATCCGTACCGGTTCATCCTCACCTACCCGAGCCTTTCGAGCGCGGTGGTGAACAGCCTCGCGCTGTCCATCGGCACGGCCACCATCATCATGCTGCTCACGTCGGTGATCACGTGGGTGGTGGTGAAGACGAAGATCCGCGGGCGCTGGCTCCTCGACAACGTGGCCTCGCTCCCGCTCGTGTTCCCGGGCCTCGTGCTGGGCCTGTCGATCATGATCTTCTACCTGAACGTCGACGTCGGCGTGTACGGGACGATCTGGATCCTCTTCATCGCGTACGTCACGCGCTTCATGCCCTACGGCCTGCGCTACAACACGGCCTCGATGCTGCAGATCCACAAGGAGCTGGAGGAGAGCGCGGCGATGAGCGGCGCTTCCTGGGGCACCACCTTCTGGCGCGTGGTGCTGCCGTTGTTGAAGCCCGGCCTCGTCGCGGGATGGATCTACGTGCTGCTCCTTTCGATCCGCGAGCTCTCCAGCTCGATCCTGCTCTACAGCCCGGGCACCGAGGTGGTGTCGATCGTGATCTGGGAGCTGTGGGAGAACGGGCAGTACGTCGAGCTCTCCGCGCTCGGGGTGCTCTTCATCATGGCGCTCTTCTTCCTCGTCATGGTCGCCCAGTGGCTCGGGAGGAAGTTCGGCGTGAAGGAATGAGGCAGCACATCGAAATCGGCTTGCGCGACCATCCGTGTTCATCCGTGCTCATCTGTGGTTCCCTTGAAGTCACCGGAGGCCCGAAGTGTTGAGAGTCGAGGGGTTGTACACGGAGTATCCGAACGAGCGCGGCGAGATCGTCAAGGCCGCCCAGGACGTGTGCTTCGAGGTGCCGGAGGGCAAGCTCTTCACGCTCCTGGGGCCCAGCGGCTGCGGGAAGACGACGACGCTGCGCTCCATCGCCGGGCTCGAGCGCCCGCGCGTGGGCCAGATCGCCGTGAAGGACCGCATCGTCTACTCGTCGGCGAAGGGCGTCTTCGTCACGCCCAACCGCCGCGGCTTCGGCATGGTGTTCCAGTCGTACGCGATCTGGCCGCACATGACGGTGTTCGGCAACGCCGCGTTCCCGCTCGAGGTGGGCGGGCGCAAGTACACGCGCCAGGAGAGCCGCGACAAGGTGATGCGCGTGCTCGCCGCCTGCCAGCTCGACCACCTCGCCGACCGCGAGGCGACCAAGCTCTCGGGCGGGCAGCAGCAGCGCCTCGCGCTCGCGCGCGCGCTGGTGATGGAGCCGCAGCTCCTGCTCCTGGACGAGCCGCTCTCCAACCTCGACGCGAAGCTGCGCGAGCGCATGCGCTTCGAGCTGAAGCGCCTGCAGCGCGAGCTGAGGATCACCACCGTCTACGTGACGCACGACCAGAGCGAGGCGCTCGCGCTCTCCCACGAGATCGCGGTGATGAACGAGGGGCGCATCCAGCAGGTGGGAAGCCCGCGCGACATCTACGAGCGCCCGCAGAGCTCCTTCGTCGCGGATTTCGTGGGATCCACCAACTTCCTCGACGGCTCGGTGCTGGGCGCCGAGGAGGGCGAGGCGCGCTACCGCGTGCGCACCGAGATCGGCGATCTCACCGTCCGCGCGTTGGATGCGCTGCGCCCCGAGGAGAAGGTGCTCCTGTCCGTGCGTCCCGAGGACGTGGACCTCGCGGAGGCCAAGCCCGAGGGCGTCAACGTGCGCGAGGCGAAGGTGGACGCCAAGGTCTTCCTCGGCGAGTGCGTGGATTTCCAGGTGAAGCTGGGCGAGCGCACCTTGCTCTCGCGCCGGCATCCCTCCCTTCGCACGCCCGTGGGGCACCCGATCTTCGTGCGCCTCGACCCCGACAAGTGCATCGCACTGAAAGCCGCCTGAGGACGGAATGCAGAAAAAGCACCACAAGCTGAAGATCAAGACGGCGACGCGCACCTCGAAGTACCCCGTCTGTCCCACGAAGGATCGCTGGGCCTCCGACGTCATCGTCGACCTGCTCCACGCCTACGACCTGCCGCACGCCTCGCTCAACCCCGGCGCGAGCTACCGCGGGCTGCACGACTCCATCGTGAACTACGGGCAGAACCGCCCCACGATGATGCTCTGCCAGCACGAGGAGACGGCGGTGCAAATCGCCCACGGCTACGCGAAGGCGAGCGGCAAGCCGATGGTCGCGATCCTGCACAACCTCGTGGGCCTGCTGCACGCCAACATGGCGATCTACTACGCCTACGTCGATAGCGCCCCGGTGTTCATCGTCGGCGCCACGGGGCCGATGGACGAGACCAAGCGCCGCCCGCGCATCGACTGGATCCATACCGCGCAAGGGCAGGGCGAGGCGGTGCGCCAGTACACGAAGTGGGACTACCAGCCGCACACGATCGACGGC
>DASUXK010000037.1:0-11240 GCA_036377935.1 Usitatibacter sp. | reverse complement strand
TGTCCTGGATCGCCTTCTTGAGGTTCTTCGCCGCCTCCGCGGGGTCGCGATGCGCGCCGCCGAGGGGCTCGGCCACCACCTTGTCGATCACGCCCAGCGCCTTCAGGCGAGGGGCCGTGATCCCGAGGCTCTCGGCCGCCTCGCCCGCGTTCTCGGCGCTCTTCCAGAGGATCGCCGCGCAGCCCTCGGGCGAGATCACCGAATAGGTGGAGTACTGCATCATGAGCGTCACGTCGCCCACCGCGATCGCGAGCTCGCCGCCGGAGCCGCCCTCGCCGATCACCGTCACCACGATCGGAACGCGCAATCCCGCCATCGCGTAGAGGTTGCGGCCGATCGCCTCCGACTGCCCGCGCTCCTCGGCGCCGATGCCGGGATAGGCGCCGGGCGTATCGACGAACGTGAGCAGCGGCACGCCGAACTTCTCCGCGAGCTGCATGAGGCGCAGCGCCTTGCGGTAGCCCTCGGGACGCGGCATGCCGAAGTTGCGGTAGATCTTGTCGTTGGTGTCGCGCCCCTTCTGGTGGCCGATCACCATCACCGAGCGGCCGTTGAAGCGCGCGAGTCCGCCCACGATCGCCGGATCGTCGGCGAAGGAGCGGTCGCCGTGCATCTCCTCGAAATCGGTGCACAGGGCGTTCACGTAATCGAGGGTGTACGGGCGCTGCGGATGGCGCGCGACCTTCGAGATCTGCCAGGCGGTGAGCTTGCCGTAGATGTCCTTGGTGAGATCGCGGCTCTTCTTGGAGAGGCGCTCGATCTCCTGGGAGATGTCGACGGCGCTGTCGTCCTGCACGAAGCGCAGCTCCTCGATCTTCTGCTCGAGCTCGGCGATGGGCTGCTCGAAATCCAGGAAGCTGGTTTTCACGGTCGCGTCGGTTCGGGGGACGACGCATGATAGCAGCCGACGATACAATGCGGCATGGCGAAACGGCTCACGAAGATCGTCACCCGCACGGGCGACGACGGCACCACGGGACTGGGCGACGGCTCGCGCGTCGGCAAGGACGCGCCGCGCATCGAGGTGCTGGGCAACCTCGACGAGCTCAACTGCGCGATCGGCCTGGTGCTCGCCGAGCCGCTCCCCGAAGCGATGCGCGACATCCTCGCGCCGATCCAGAACGACCTCTTCGACCTCGGCGGCGAGGTCTGCATCCCCGGGCGCTCCGCGCTGTGGGACGCGCACCTCGAGCGGCTCGAGTCGCGCATCGAGACGCTGCGCGAGCCGTTGCCGCCGCTTCGCGAGTTCGTGTTTCCCGGCGGAAGCCGCGCCGGCGCCCTGTGCCATCTCGCGCGCGCCATCTGCCGCCGCGCGGAGCGCTCGCTCGTGGCGCTCGGCGCCCACGAAGCGGTCTCCGAGCTGAGCATCAAGTACCTGAACCGCCTGTCGGACGTGCTCTTCCTCGCCGCGCGCACCATCAACATCGCGCAGGAGCAACCCGAGACCATCTGGCGGCCCGGCGGCGAGCCCTAGCGCCTTTCCGGCGCGCGCTTGCCTTCGCGCGCGCGGTCGATCGCCTAGCACAGCTCGGCGATGCCTTCCGGCGTGCGCGTCGTCGTGCGCTGCAGCCGGTCCGGGGAAACGAAGAGGAGCCGGCCTTCGCGCACCGCGGAAAGCGTCGCGTGCGCGGCCCATTGCGCGCGAAAGCGCGCCTCGGTGGGCGCCGAGCCCACGCCCACGATCGCCGCGGGATCGCGCGCGTAGAGCGCCTCCCACGAGACTTCGGGCGCCACGCCGGGCAGGTCCGCGAAGACGTTGCGCGCGCCGCAGATCGCGAGCGCCTCGTTCATCGGATGGCGGCCGGAGACGGTGGTGAGGGGCTGGCTCCAGATCTCGAGGAAGACCGGCACCTCGGCACGGTGCGCGTATTCGCGCCGCAGCCGCGCGAGCTCGGCTTCATAGCGCGAGGAAACGGGGCGCGTGTCCACGCCCGCGAGCGCGCCGATGGCGCCGAGGATGCGCGGGACGTCCTCGAGCGAGCGCGCCTGCGCGACGTAGACCGCGGCGCCCAGCCGCGCGAGGCGCTCCACCTCCTCGGGCCGGATGCTGTCCTTCCATGCGAGCACCAGGTCGGGCCGCAGCGCCGCGAGCCGCTCGATGGAAAGGCCCGCGGCGCTCGCCACCTGCGGCAGGCGCTTCGCCTCGGGCGGGTAGTCGCTGTAGGCGCTCGCGCCCACGACGCGATCGCCCACCCCGGCGGAGAACGCGAGCTCGGTGAGGAACGGCGCGAGGGCGACGATGCGCTTCGCCGGCTCCCTCATCTCGACCGTGCGGCCGAGGTCGTCCTTCACCGCGACGGGAGAGGCGGCGGCGGACAACGTGATGCAAAAGGCGAGGAAAGCCCGGATGAACACGGATGAACCCGGATTGGCTTGCCGGAAGAACCGCATTGCGACTCTTGCGGGCGCTACTTCGACGTCACCCGCATCTTCGGCGACGATCCGTGTTCATCCGTGTTCATCGGGGGTTCCTTCGCCCGGGCCAGGAGCGCGCGGCGCTTGAGGTAGGCCTCGCGCGCGATGGCGCAGTCCTCGAGGAAGGCGGGCAGCTCCTCGAGCGTGAGCGCCTGCGCGCCGTCGACCAGCGCCTTGCGCGGCTCGGGATGGATGTCGGTGAGGACGAGGTTCGCGCCGGCGACGATGCCCTGCGCGGCGGCGTGGAAGACGTCGAGGATCCCGTCGGGATCGGCCGCGCGCAGCCCCACCGAGTGCGAGGGATCGATGCACACCGGCATGCGCGTCAGGCGCTTGACCACCGGCACGTGCGCGAAGTCGACCAGGTTGCGGTGCGGATCGCCGAGGTTCGTCTTCATGCCGCGCAGGCAGAAGACGATGTCGCGGTTGCCCGCCGAGGCGATGTACTCCGCGGCGAGCAGCGACTCGTGCAGCGTGATGCCGAAGCCGCGCTTGAGCAGGATCGGGAACTCGCGCTGGCTCCCCACGGCCTTGAGCAGCTCGAAGTTCTGGGTGTTGCGCGTGCCGATCTGGAGCATGACGCCGGTGGGATCGCCGGTGGCGCGCAGCGCCTCGCGGATCTCGTCCAGGTGCTCGTCGTGGGTGATCTCCATCGAGATCACGCGGATCCCGTACTTCCCGGCGAGCTCGAACACGTACGGCAGGCACTGCTTGCCGTAGCCCTGGAACGAGTAGGGGCTGGTGCGCGGCTTGTACGCGCCCATGCGCGCGCACACCTGCCCCGCTTCCTTCAGCGTGCGGAAAGCACGCTCGGCGTACTCGCGCGTGTCGACCGCGTTCAGCCCCGCGACCACGTGGAAGCAGTCCTGGTGGAACTCGACGCCGCGATACGTGAAGCGGATCGATTCCTCGTTGCCCTCGCGCCGGCCGAGGATGCGGAACTCGTTCTTCGGCTTCACGGGACTCACTCGCGGTCGGCGAGGCGACGCGCGCGCACCGCCTCGGCCAGGGCTTCCAGCAGCTTCGCCGTGTCGTCCCAGCCGATGCACGCGTCGGTGACCGAGACGCCGTGCGCGAGCGGCTGGCCCGGCACGAGGTCCTGGCGTCCCGGGTTGAGGTGGCTTTCCACCATCACCCCGAAGATGCGCTCGTCGCCTTCGGCCACCTGGTGCGCCACGTCGCGGGCCACATCGACCTGCCGCTGGTACTGCTTCGAGGCGTTCGCGTGCGAGAAGTCGATCATGAGGCGCGCGGCCAGCCCGGCGGCCGCGAGCTCCTTCGACGCCGCCTCCACGCTCGCCGCGTCGTAATTCGGGGCCTTGCCGCCGCGCAGGATCACGTGGCAGTCCTCGTTGCCCGCGGTCTCGAAGATCGCCGCCTGGCCGGTCTTCGTCATCCCCATGAACGCGTGCGGCGCCGCGGCGGCGCGCAGCGCATCGACGGCGACCTTGATCGAGCCGTCGGTGCCGTTCTTGAAGCCCACGGGGCACGAAAGCCCCGAGGCGAGCTGGCGGTGCGTCTGCGATTCGGTCGTGCGCGCGCCGATCGCGCCCCACGCGATGAGGTCCGAGATGTACTGCGGCGAGAGCAGGTCCAGGAACTCGGTGCCGCAGGGAAGGCCCAGGCGGTTGATGTCGAGCAGGAGCTTCCTCGCGAGGCGCAGGCCCTCGTTGATCGCGAAGCTGCCGTCGAGCCGCGGGTCGTTGATGAAGCCCTTCCAGCCCACGGTGGTGCGCGGCTTCTCGAAGTACACGCGCATCACGACGAGGAGGTCGGCCTCGTGGCGCCGCGCCGCCTCGCGCAGGCGCGCCGCGTACTCGAGCGCGGCGGCCGCGTCGTGGATCGAGCATGGGCCCACCACGGCGAGGAGCCGATCGTCCGCCCCGTGCAGCACCCGGTGCACCGCCTGGCGGGCGTTGGTCACCGTCGCGAGCGACGCCGCATCGACCGGCATCTCCTCGAGCAGGAGCTGCGGCGGGATGAGGGCGCGGACCGCGGCGATGCGCAGGTCGTCGGTGCGGGTGACGGTCTTCACGTTCGCTTTCGCGAGCTTCGCTTCGTTCATGTCATTCCTCCACGGCATCCAGCGCGACGCGCCGCTTGCGCACGCCCTCGGCGAGGGTGTCGAGCAGCCCGAGCGTGTCCTCCCAGCCGAGGCACGCGTCGGTGATCGACACGCCGTACTGCAGCGGCTTTCCGGGCAGGTGGTCCTGGCGGCCGGGGTTGATGTGGCTCTCCACCATCACGCCCACGATGCGCCGCTCGCCGGCCGCGAGCTGGCGCGCGACGTCCTCGCCGACCGCGACCTGGCGCTGGTACTGCTTCGAGGAGTTGGCGTGCGAGAGGTCGACCATCAGGTGCTGCGCGAGGCCCGCCGCGGCGAGCTCGCGGCACGCCGCCTCGATGCTTTGCGCGTCGTAGTTCGGGGTCTTCCCGCCTCGCAGGATCACGTGGCAGTCCTCGTTGCCCGCGGTCTTGAACACCGCCACGTGGCCGGACTTGGTGACCGAGATGAAGTGGTGGCGCGCGCTCGCCGCCTTGATCGCGTCCACCGCGATGCGGATGTTGCCGTCGGTGCCGTTCTTGAATCCGACCGGGCACGACAGGCCCGAGGCGAGCTGGCGGTGCGATTGCGATTCGGTGGTGCGCGCCCCGATCGCGCCCCAGGCGATGAGGTCGGCGAGGTACTGCGGCGAGATGAGGTCGAGGAACTCGGTGCCGCACGGCAGGCCCAGCGCGTTGATCTCGAGCAGGAGCTTCCTCGCCAGGCGCAGGCCCTCGTTCATGTCGAAGGTCTCGTTCAGGTGCGGGTCGTTGATGAAGCCCTTCCAGCCCACCGTGGTGCGCGGCTTCTCGAAGTACACGCGCATCACGATCGCGAGGTCGTGCTTCAGGCGCTCGCGCTCGGCGGCGAGGCGCTTCGCGTAGTCGAGCGCCGCGCCGTAGTCGTGGATCGAGCAGGGCCCCACCACGGCGATCAGGCGGTCGTCGGCGCCGCGCAGGATGTCGTGGACGGCCGTGCGCCCCTCGAACGTGGTGCGCAGCGCGGGCTCCGTGGCGGAAAGCTCGCGCATCATCTGCATCGGCGCGAGCAGCTCGTCGCCCTGCTCGATGCGGACGTCGTCGGTCCTGTAGTGCGTCATCTCGGATCCATAAACAAAAAAACCGCCAGTTTTCGCTGGCGGTCTCTCGAAATCGTTGGCTACATCCGGCTCAAACGCTCTCGACCGCCTCCGGCGTGAGATGGAAGTACCAGAAAAAGGGCAGGCGGGCCGCGTTCATGGGGAGGAATGCTAGCATACCCGGCGATGAAACGCTCGTTCGCCGCGCTGCTCGCCGCGCTCGCGCCGCTGGCCGCCGCGGCGGCTCCTCCCGCCGGATTCTCCGCGACGCTCGAGCCCGGCGCCATGCACGAGGAGTGCATGCACCTCGCGAAGGGCGACAAGCGCAGCTACGCGTGGCGCGCCGACGGCCCGGTGGACTTCAACATCCACTACCACGCGGGCGACGACGCCCGCTATCCCGTGAAGCGCGACGCCATGCGCGGCGACGGCGGCGCCTTCACCGCGCCGGTGGCGCAGGACTATTGCTGGATGTGGACCGCCCGCGACAAGCCCGTCAAGCTCGAAGGCCGCATCTTCGAATAGAAAATCGGGGTCAGACCCCATTTTCCGAGCGGGGAGTCCGCTCCCGCGGCCGGCGGAAAATGGGGTCTGACCCCGGTTTTCACGCCGGGACGAACTTGAGGGCGACGCCGTTGTTGCAGTAGCGCTTGCCGGTGGGCGGCGGGCCGTCGTCGAAGACGTGGCCCTGATGGCCACCGCAGCGCGCGCAGTGGTACTCGGTGCGCGGGATGATGAGCTTGAAGTCGGTCTTCGTCTCGAGGTGGCCGCGGATGTAGTCGTAGAAGCTCGGCCAGCCGGTGCCGCTCTCGAACTTGGTCTTCGACTCGAAGAGCGGCAGGTCGCAGCCCGCGCACACGAAGGTGCCGTTGCGATGCTCGGCGAGGAGCGCGCTGCTGCCCGCCCGCTCGGTGCCCGCCTCGCGCAGCACGTCGAACTGCTGCGGCGTGAGCCGCTTCTTCCACTCCGCTTCCGGAAGCTGCAGCTTCTGCACCGGCGCGCGCGCGCCGCCCGCCGCCGCGGCCTGCCGCCCCGCGAAGAGGCCGGCCAGCGCCGCCACGAAATGACGTCGATCCATGGTTCCCTCGCTTCGATCTCCAAAGTGCCAACAGCCGCGGCTCGCGCGGCATTCCCGCGAGCCTAGGCGGTGCCGCCCACGGTGAGGCCCTCGATGCGGATCGTGGGCTGGCCCACGCCGACCGGCACGCTCTGCCCGTCCTTGCCGCACATCCCGATGCCGGGATCGAGGCACATGTCGTTGCCGAGCATCGCCACGCGCGTGAGCGCCTCGGGACCGTTGCCGATCAGCGTCGCGCCCTTCACCGGGTACTGGATGCGGCCGTCCTCGATCCAGTAGGCCTCCGAGGCGGAGAACACGAACTTGCCGTTGGTGATGTCCACCTCGCCGCCGCCGAAGTTCACGGCGTAGAGGCCGCGCTTCACCGAGGCGATGATCTCCTGCGGGTCCTTGTCGCCGCCCAGCATGAAGGTGTTGGTCATGCGCGGCATCGGGATGCTCGCGTACGACTCGCGCCGCCCGTTGCCGGTGGGCGCGACTCCCATGAGGCGGGCGTTCAGCCGATCCTGCAGGTAGCCGCGCAGGATGCCGTCCTCGATGAGCACGGTGCGCGTCGTCGGGTGCCCCTCGTCGTCCACCGAGAGCGAGCCGCGGCGATCGGGAATGGTGCCGTCGTCGATCACGGTGACGCCGGGCGCGGCCACGCGCTGGCCCACGCGCCCGCTGAAGGCCGAGGTCCCCTTGCGGTTGAAGTCACCCTCCAGCCCGTGGCCGATCGCCTCGTGCAGGAGGATGCCGGGCCAGCCGGGGCCGAGCACGACGCTCATCACGCCGGCGGGCGCGGGGCGCGACTCGAGGTTCACCAGCGCCTGGCGCACCGCGTCGCGCGCGAGGCGATGCACGAGGTCATCCGTGAAGAAGGCGTAGCCGTGCCGTCCGCCCGCGCCCTGGTGGCCCTGCTCGCGCCGGCCGTCCTGCTCCGCGATGACGGTGATCGACAGATGCACGAGCGGGCGCACGTCGGCCGCGAGCGAGCCGTCGGCCCGCGCGACGAGCACCACGTCGTATTCGCCGGAAAGGCGCCCCATCACCTGCTTCACGCGGGGATCGGCGGCGCGCGCATGGCGCTCGAGCGACTCGAGGATGCGCACCTTCTCCGCGTCGCCGATCTGCGCGACGGGATCGATGGGCGCGTAGAGCGAGTGGCCGGGCCGCAGCACCGCGTGGCCGGGCATGGCGTCGCCGCCCTGCGCGGCGATGACGCGCGTGACGCCCGCCGCAGCCTGCAGCGCCTCGGGGGTGATGTCGTCGGCGTAGGCGAAGGCGGTCTTCTCGCCCGCCACCACGCGCACGCCGACGCCCTGGTCGATGGAGTAGCTCCCCGACTTGACCTGGCCCTCCTCCAGCGCCCAGCTCTCGGCGCGGTTGTACTGGAAGAAGAGGTCGGCATCGTCGGCGCGGTGGGCGAGGATGGTGCCGAACACCCGGTTCGTCGCGACCTCGTCCATCCCGAACGGGGTGAGCAGCGTGGCCTTGGCGACATCGAGGGCGGAGGGTCCGGGTTTGGTCACTTTCGAGGCCTCATCTTGTGGAATCGTGCCGCGATCTGCATCGAATTTCATCGAATCACCATTGGCGCACGGTCTTGTGGGTGAGCGCCGGGAGACTGCGGCGAACCTTTGCCTGATAGGTGGGGTTCACTCCCGCCACCACAACCCCCGATCCGCGGGGCAACCGGTCGAGAACCACGCCCCAGGGATCCACGATCATTGTATGACCGTGGGTCTCCCGGCCGTTCACGTGGTAGCCGCCCTGGGCCGGGGCGACGACGTAGGCCAGGTTCTCGATCGCCCGGGCCCGCACCAGCGTATCCCAATGCGCCTTGCCCGTGGTCTCGGTGAAGGCCGAGGGCACGAAGATCATGTCGACGTCGCCCATCGCCCGGTAGAGCTCGGGGAAGCGCAGGTCGTAGCAGATGGAGATGCCGAGGCGCCCGTAGGGCGAGTCGACCGTGACCACGCGCCCGCCCGGCTCGATGGTGCGCTCCTCGCTGTAGCGCTCGTGGCCCAGCTCGAAGCCGAAGAGGTGGATCTTGTCGTAGCGCGCGACGCGCTCGCCATCCTGGTTGTAGACCAGGCAGGCGTTGCGCACCTTGTCGGGCACCGACGACTCGAGCGGCGCCGAGCCGCCCACGATCCAGATGCGATGCTTGCGCGCCTGCTCGGCGAGGAACGCCTGGATCGGCCCGTCGCCGTCCTTCTCGCGCGCGGCGACCTTGTCCGTGTCCTTCATGCCCATGATCGCGAAGTACTCGGGCAGCGCCACGATGCGCGCGCCGGTGGCGGCGGCGAGCTCGATGAGGCGCCCCGCTTCTTGCAGGTTCGCCGCGACGTTCGGGCCGGAAGCCATCTGGATGGCCGCCACGCGGAACATCGACTGCGTGGTGCTCATCGTCTCCCGCAGCGCCTGCGGCGTGGTCGATTGGCGGCTGATGATCATGGGGTGGCCGCGGCGGCCTTCGGGGGCGGGGCGGAAATGCGCGTGACCTGCGGATTATCCCACGAGCCCGTCACGCGGTACTCGTAGGCCACGACCTTTCCGAGCGGATTCCGGAGGAGCTTGGAGACGAGCAGCGTCGAAAGCCCGAGCACCGGCGTGCCGATGAGCGTCGCGGCGAGCGCGATGCCCTCGCTCACCTCCGGCACGACGCGCATGACGAGCTCCTGCGTCTCCGCCGGCAGCGACACCCGGCCGTCGAGGCTCACGAACGCCGAGGGCCCGCTGATCTCGAAGTCGTCGGCGAGGAGCACGCCGCGCGCGACCTTCACGTCGCCGTGGATGCGGTCGAAGGCGAAGCCGTCGCTGAAGACGTCGCGAAAATCGAGCAGGGCGCGGCGCGGCAGCGACTGCAGCGACAGGAGCGCCAGCAGCTTGCCCGCGCCCGGCTCGATCTTCGCGAACTGCCCGCGATGGGCCTCGACATTGAAGTGCCCGGCGAGCGAGGCGAGCGTGAAATCGTACGGATAGCCGGGCCACACGAGCGTTCCCTCGAGGCTGCCGTCGCCGCGCTTGAGGTAGTCGCCGTAGCCGAACTGCCCGAGGAGCGCGTTGAGGTTGTCGGCCTTGAGGCTCAGCTCGAGCGTGGTGATGGGCCCGTCGGCCGTGGGCCGCCATCCGCCCTTCGAGGCGAACTTCGCGTGCCCGTTCGAGATGTCGAGCCGCTCGATGCGCCATTCCTCCCCGGAGGACTGCGCCTTCAGGTCCAGGCGCCCCAGCCAGTGGCCGCGGAACTCGAAGCGCTCGGCGGCGACGTCCAGCGCGGGCAGCGGGCGGCTCGAGTAGCTCGCCTGCGTGCGTTGCGGATGCGCGGCCTCGGCCACCGAAAGCCGCTCGAAGCGCGCGACGAGGCTGCCGTTGCCCGCCGGGTTCCACGTCACGCTGCCCGCGAGCTTGGGGCTCTCGAGCCGGCCGCGCCACTCGCCGCGGGCGCGCTCGAGCGCCGCGTGCACGTCCGCGTAGTCGCGGTCGAGGTAGCGCACGCGATCGAGCGTGAGGTCCAGGCCGTGCAGCTCGAAGCCGCGGCGCGCCGCTTCGCCGGCCGCCTGCGCGCCGGCGGCATCGGCATCGGACGGGAACACCGCCCGCCACGCATCCACGTCCAGCGCGGGAAGGCGCCCGTAGAGCCATACGCCGTCGCGCCGCGGCGCGTCGGCGACCGGAACGCCGAAGGCGAGCGCGACGTTCCAGCGCTCGGCGCCGTCCACGGTCTCGCGCGCGAGCCGCGCCTCGGTGCCCCCGTCGAGCGACACCTGCGTGAGCTCCCCGGGCGCGCCCAGCCGCGCGATGGACACGGTGACGGGACGCGCGTCTCCCGCCGCCTTCGCGAAGGGCGCGGGCAGGTCCACGCCCAACCCCTGCAGGTCCGAGGCGACGGTGAGCTCCGTGCCCTCGCGGCTCGAGAGGATGCGCGCCCGCCACTGCGCCGTGCCGTGCAGCCGCTGGGCGATCGCATCGGGCACGAAGCGCGCGAGCGCCGCCGAATCGATGCGCGAATCGATCGTGGTGAGCACGCGCCCGTCGGCCTGCGAGGCCATCGCGAGGCGCGCCGGCGCGCCGAAGAGCGTGCCCGTGATGCCGGGCGCGCTCACGCCGTCCTGCGTGAAGGCGAGGTGTCCCGCCACGTCGTGCAGCGCGAGATCCTTGCCCACGGAGGCCGTGGCGCCGGTGAACTCGTAGTCGCCGGCCACCTGCACGCGCGCCCCGTCGGCGAGGGGGTACGTGAGGTGCAGCTTCAGGCGCCCGGGCCCCTCGATCGCGATGGCGCGGGTGAAGGCGCCGGGTCCGTCGACGAGCGGCGATTCGCGCAGGAAGCGCACGCCGTCGGCGCCCGTCGTGTCGATGTCGCCGTCGATCGTGAGCACGGGCGGTGCGCCGCGCAGGTCGTCGATCACCGCGCTCACCTGCCGCGCGCGGCTGCTGAAGATCGAGGCTTTCGCCGCGCGGATCTCCATGCGCCGGTTCTCGAAGCGGAAGGTGCCGTCGATGCCGTCGACCGCAGGCCATCGCGGGTGGTACTGCAGGCGCCCGCCGTGGATGTCGCCCTCCACGAGGAAGCGCCCGTCGCTGCCCTCGCCGAACGGGAACTGCCACAGGTCGCCCTTCATCGCGAAGGCGACGTGCGTGCT
>DASUXK010000036.1:0-8089 GCA_036377935.1 Usitatibacter sp. | reverse complement strand
ACCTGGTAGCCGCCCGGCCCGCAGTCCCACGGCTCGGCGATGAGCTTCACCTTGGCGAGCGTCGGGTCCTGCATCACCGCCTTCATGAAGCCGTTGTGCGTGTCGAAGCCGCCGGGCTCGCGCGCGAGGATCGTGCCGAGGTCGAAGCGGAAGCCGTCGACGTGCATCTCCTGCGCCCAGTAGCGCAGGCTGTCGCACACCATCTGGATGACGACCGGGTGCGAGAGGTTGAGCGTGTTCCCCGTCCCCGTGTCGTTGATGTAGTAGCGCCGGTCGTCGGGCAGCAGCCGGTAGTACGAGGCGTTGTCGATGCCCTTGAAGGAGAGCGTGGGCCCCAGCTCGTTGCCCTCGGCGGTGTGGTTGTAGACGACGTCGATCACCACCTCGAGGCCCGCGTCGTGGAACCGCGCGACCATTTCCTTGAACTCCTGCAGCGTGCGCGCGGCATCGGCGGCGTAGCGGGGATCGGGCGCGAAGAAGCCGATGGAGTTGTAGCCCCAGTAGTTGGTGAGCCCGCGCTCGAGCAGGAAGCTGTCGTTCACGAACGTGTGCACCGGGAGCAGCTCCACGGTCGTGATGCCGAGGGACTTCACGTAGGCGACGACGTCGGGGTGGCCGAGGCCGCGGTACGTCCCGCGATCGCTCTGCGGGACCGACGGATGGAGCTTCGTATAGCCGCGCACGTGCGTCTCGTAGACGATCGTCCGATCCCAGGGGATGTGCGGGCGCCGGGCTTCGCGCGCCCAGTTGAAGTTCGGGTCGACCACGACGCACTTGGGCACGAAGGGCGCGCTGTCGCGCTCGTCGAAGGAGAGGTCCGCGGCGGGGTCGCCGATCCTGTACGCGAAGACGGCCGGATCCCACTGGAGCTCGCCCACGTGCGCGCGCGCGTACGGATCCATCACGAGCTTGTTCGGGTTGAAGCGAAGCCCGTCCGCGGGCTCGTAGGGCCCATGCACGCGATAACCGTACACCTGGCCTGGCCGGAGCTCCGGCACGTACCCGTGCCACGTCTCGTCGCGGTACTCGGGCAGGACGATGCGCGCCGATTCGCGCCCGTCCGGATCGAACAGGCACAGCTCCACCTTCGTGGCGGCGGAGGAGAAGAGCGCGAAGTTCACGCCGCGCCCGTCCCAGGTGGCGCCTCGCGGGTAGGGCGATCCCTCGCGGACCGCGGCTTCGATCTTCAGCTCGGGGGCGTTCATGCGGTTCTTCTCGTGGGCGGGCGGATGCGCGCGCCGATTGGACCGCGGCGCGGGCGGCGCGTTCAGGCCCCACCGGCGGCGCTCGGGCGGTCAACGCGAACGGTCATGAACGTCTCGTCGAACCGCCCGGTCGAGATCTCGGGCACGGCGGGTCGATGTCGTCACCTTGCGGGTTTCGCCGTCGGTGGCATTGGGATGGCCGCGGGGGGCGCGCGGTTCCGGCGCGTGGTCGCCCGGACCATGCGGCGGCGCTTCTTGATGCGGGTGGGGCATCGGCGTTAGCGTGTCGGCTCGTCGCGGCGCCTCCGCCCCCGGGCCGAACGCGATGCCTCGCAATCTCAAGGGAGCGAAGCGCATGTCGATCGTCGTCGTGGCCGTGGTCCTCGCGGCCGTCTTGTTCTATGCATTGAAGCTCACGAAGAAGCGCACCGCCGCGTTCCGGGCGATGGCGCCCGCGATGGGCTACACCTACGTCGGCGATCGCTCGCCGTTCACCGGCACCGACATGGCGGGCCTCACGCTCATCACCGATACGAACCGGCACCGCTACCGCAACGTGATCGCCGCCGCGGATCAACGACCCGTCGTCGTCCCCGAGTTCGTCTACGGCCTCTACCTGGGGATGAACCGGCGCGGGAAGGGCGCGGTCACGCAGGGGGATTTCCACAACCATTCGCTGGTGCTCTACCGCGTGCCGCACGGATCGGTGCCCGTGTTCCAGCTCTCGGCGCGCGGCGCGTTCGGCAACATGGACGTGCCGCTCGACGAGACCGGCTTCGCGGGCATCAGGCGCAAGGCGGGGCTGGACCTCGGCAACGCGGCCTTCTCCGAGCGCTACGTGGTCAGCACGGCCGACGAGAGCCAGGTGCGGATGCTCTTCACGCCGTGGCTCGTGAAGGCGCTCTTGGAGCAGCCGCCCCACACCTGGCTGCACATCCAGGCGTCGGCGGACTGGCTGCTGTTCTACGATCCGGCGATGATGCTGTTCGAGCCGGAGCGGGTGAAGCCGGCGCTCGAGCGCATCGCGCCGATCGCGGAGGCGATCATGGGCACGCCGGGCGCATCGGGCGCGGCGTTGTAAAATTCGCGCATGCGATCCCTTCCCGAAATCTTCGAAAAGAACCGCGCCTGGTCCGAGCGCATTCGCCGCGAGGACCCGGATTTCTTCGGCCGCCTGTCGCGCCAGCAGCGCCCGCAGTACCTGTGGATCGGCTGCTCCGACAGCCGCGTGCCGGCGAACCAGATCGTGGACCTCGCGCCCGGCGAGGTCTTCGTCCACCGCAACATCGCGAACGTCGTCGCCCACAGCGACCTCAACGGCCTCTCGGTGATGCAGTTCGCGGTGGACGTGCTGAAGGTCGAGCACGTCATCGTCTGCGGGCATTACGGCTGCGGCGGTGTCGCGGCGGTGCTCGAGAACCAGCGCGTCGGGCTCGCCGACAACTGGCTGCGCCACGTGCGGGACGTGCATGCCAAGCATGGCGAGCGCGTGGGCGCCATAGCCGATCCGATCGGGCGTCACGATCGCCTCTGCGAGCTCAACGTGATCGAGCAGGTGGCGAACGTGTGCCAGACGACCATCGTGCAGGACGCGTGGGAGCGCGGGCAGAAGCTCGCGGTGCACGGCTGGGTGTACGGGCTAAAGGATGGCCTGCTGCGCGACCTCGGCGCGACGGTGATGGCGCCGGGCGAGACGGGAAGCTGCTACGAGGCGGCGCTCGCCGCGCTCTAGCCGCCCGGCGCGCCGAAGAGCGCGCCCACGCCCGCCGTCACCGCCATCGCGATCGCGCCCCAGAAGGCGACGCGCGCGGTGCCGGGCGCGAGCGGCGCGCCGCCCACCCAGGAGGAAAGGACGCCGAGGCCCGCCAGGAACGCGAGCGAGGCGACGCCCACGATCAGGATCAGCCCTTCCATCGGCGCTATCCAGGCCGCGACGAGGGGCAGCGCCGCGCCCACGGCGAAGCTCGCGGCCGAGGCGATCGCGGCCTGCAGGGGGCGCGCACGCAGCGTCTTCGTGATGCCGAGCTCGTCGCGCGCATGAGCCCCCAGCGCGTCGTGCGCCATGAGCTGCTTTGCGACTTCCATCGAGAGCGCTGCATCGAGGCCGCGCTTGCGATAGATGCCGGCCAGCTCGCGTTCCTCGGCCGGGTGGTCGTTGCGGATCTCCTCGCGCTCGCGGTCGAGCTCCGCCTTCTCGCTGTCGGCCTGCGAATGGACCGACACGTATTCGCCCGCGGCCATCGACATGGCGCCCGCGACGAGCGCGGAGGTGCCCGCCAGCATGACGCTTCCGTGGCTCGTGCTCGCCGCCGCGACGCCGACGATGAGGCTCGCGGTGCTCACGATGCCGTCGTTGGCGCCCAGCACGGCCGCGCGCAGCCATCCCATGCGGCCGGTGTTGTGGTGCTCCCCGTGGCGCTTGCGCATCGTTTCTCCCTTCGCGGCGGTCCGATACCTACCGACCTTCGGCCCCGGGCAACGTTCGCCGCTAGCCCGCCCCGAGGCCGCCGCTGCGCTCGAGCGCCCGGTAGTGCACGAACGAATAGACGGCCGGAACCAGCGCGCCGACGAGCACGAGCGCGATCCAGGCCGAGATGCCCGGCAGGCCTCCCCACAGCGCCGCGGCGAAGCTCGCGACGCCCGCGCCGACGAGGGTCTTCCCCGCCAGCCGGTGGGTGTCGTACCAGACGCGCTCGCTCGCGAGCGTCCACGGCGTGCGGATGCCGATGAAGAAGTTGCGCCGCACCTTGCCCATGAGGTTCCCGATGAATACGAGCAGGACGGAAACGCCGCCGAGCAGCGCCGAGCTCACGTCGACATGCCCGGTGAGCCCCGCGAAGAGCAGGACCGCGGTGATGTATCCGGCGAGGAGGATCGCCGCGAGCATGATGCGCAGGTACGTCCGCACGAACGCCTCGACCTCGAAGCGCCTGGGCGAGAGCACCGGGAGCAGGGCGAAGACGGCGAGCTCGGCCAGCATCGCCCCGGGCCCGAGGAGCATGAGCATGCCGCGCGGTCCCCAGCCGTCCACTTCGCCGTGCGCGTTCCAGTGCAGCGGCACGCGCTCGGGCAGGTGCGGCCATGCGAGGAGCGTCGCCGCGAGGGCGATCGCGGCGAGCGCGATGCATGCGGCGAAGTAGCGGGTCTTCATTTCCGGCCTCCTTCCTTTCCCCCCGCGAGGTCGATCGCCCAGGCGACGACGTCTTCGAGGACGGTGGTGTTGAGCGAATACCAGATGGTCGGGCCCTCGCGGCGCGTCGTGACGAGGTCCGCGTCCTTGAGCACCGCGAAGTGGTGCGAGAGCGTGGGCTTGGTGGTGTCGAAGCGCTCGGCGATCTCGCCCGCGGTCATCTCGCCCTTGCGCAGCAGGCGCAGGATCTCGCGCCGGGTGGGATCGGCCAGGGCCTTGAAGGCGTCGTTCCCGAGGCGCATCGCGTTGAGATAAGCATCTAATTAGATCGATATCGAAATAGTGCGCCGGCCCGGCGGCGTTGTCAACGGTCAAGGACTCGCGGGCGAAGCGGGTGCCAGAATCGGCGGGATCATGGCGATCGGGGCGAAGAAGAAGGCGAAGGCGAAGCGGCCGGCCGTGCGGTCCGCCCCGTCGAAGGCGCCGCGCGAAACGGTGCAGGCCGCGGGCCGCGAGGTCCTCGTCACGAACCCGCAAAAGGTCCTCTTCCCCGAGGCGGGCTACACCAAGCTCGACCTCGTCCGCTACTACCTCGAGGTGGCCGAGGGGGCGCTGCGCGGCGCGGGCGGCCGGCCGAACATGCTCGTGCGCTATCCCGACGGCGTGGGCGGCGAGTTCTTCTACCAGAAGCGTGCGCCCGCCGCGCGCCCGCCCTGGATCGAGGTCGTGACGATCCGCTTTCCCTCGGGCCGCAGCGCCGACGAGGTGGTGCCGCGCGATGCGGCCGCGCTCGCGTGGATGGCGAACCTCGCCTGCCTCGAGCTGCATCCGCATCCGGTGCGCGCCGCCGACCTCGACCACCCCGACGAGCTGCGCGTGGACCTCGATCCCGTGCCCGGCGTGAAGTGGTCGCAGGTGCGGCAGGTGGCGCGCGTGGTGCAGGCGGCGCTCGCCGACTTCGGCCTCGTGGGCTGGCCCAAGACCTCGGGCAAGCGCGGCATGCACGTCGCGGTGCGCATCGTCCCCCGGTGGACTTACGACGAGGTACGCCGTGCCGCGCTCGCCCTCGCCCGCGAGGTGGAGCGGCGCGTGCCGAAGCTCGCCACCACGAAGTGGTGGAAGGAGGAGCGGCAGGGCGTCTTCATCGACTACAACCAGAACGCGCGCGATCGCACCGTGGCGAGCGCGTATTCGGTGCGGCCCACGGACGATGCGCGCGTCTCCGCGCCGCTCGCGTGGGACGAGGTGGACGCGTGCGAGCCGCGCGACTTCACGATGGCGACGATGCCCGAGCGCTATCGTCGCCACGGCGATTTGCACGCGGGGATCGACGACCATCCGGGATCGATCGTGGGATTGCTCGAGCTTTCCGCGCGGCACGAGCGCGAGGGCCTGGGCGATGCGCCGTGGCCGCCGCAGTACCGCAAGGCGCCCGACGAGCCGCCGCGCGCGCCGCCCTCGAAGCGCAAGCGCGTCAGCGCTTCCGCTTCCCCGCGCCGAACACCTTCTCCAGCTCGTAGGCGGTCGTGACCTCGAGCTGGTCGTAGCGGCAGTCCCCGGGCGCCCTGTCCGGGCGCCAGCGCACGAAGATCGCCGCGTGGCGGAAGCGGTCGCCCTGCAGGTGATCGTACTTCACCTCGCACACCCGCTCGATGCGAAGCGCCTCCCACGAGAGGTCCTTGCCCGTGCTCCAGCGGCTTTGCCCGCCGGGCATGCGCGCGGAATCCTCGGTCGCGCTCGCCCAGTCGCGCCACGGGTGGTCCTTCAGCGCGTTCCTGCGCAGGGGCTCGAGCTCGGCGGCGAGCTTGCGGCGCGTGGCCATCGTGAAGGACGAGGTCACGCCCACGTGGTGCAGCGTGCCGTGCTCGTCGTAGAGGCCGAGGAGGAGCGAGCCCACCACGCCTTCGCCCTCCTTGTGCCAGCGCAAGCCCGCGACCACGCAATCGGCGGTGCGCACGTGCTTCACCTTGATCATCGCGCGCTTGCCCGGCTCGTAGGGAAGGTCGGCGAGCTTCGCCACGACGCCGTCCAGCCCCGCGCCTTCGAAGCGCGCGAGCCACTCCTCGGCCAGCGCGCGATCGCGCGTCATCGGCGTGAGGTGGATCGGCGGCCTCGCCTTCGCGAGGAGCTTCTCGAGCGCGGCGCGGCGCGCCTCCTGCGGTTCGTTCATGAGATTGCGCCCGTCCACCGCGAGCGCATCGAACGCGACGAACGCGCTGGGCGTCGCGCTCGCGAGCTTCGCCACGCGCGAGGCCGCCGGATGCAGTCGAAGCTGCAGCGCATCGAAATCGAGGCCGTGGGGACCGGCGATGACGATCTCGCCGTCGAGCACGCAGCCGGCGGGCAGGCGCTCGAGGATCGCCTCGTGCAGCTCGGGGAAGTAACGGTCGAGGGGACGCAGGTCGCGGCTCTGGATGTACGCATCCGAATCGCCCCGGTAGACGATCGCGCGGAAGCCGTCCCACTTCGGCTCGTAGAGCATCGCGCCTTCCTCCGGCAGCGCGCTGCCGATCTTCGCGAGCATCGGCTCGATGGGTGGGGCGATGGCGTAGCGGCTCGCGGCCTTGCGGGGGAGGGCGCTCATGGCCGTTGGACCGGCCGCCCCGCGTTCGTTCCCGCTACGCGCGCGACTCCAGCTCCTCCCAGCGCGCGAGGAGCCGCGTGAGCTCGGCCTCGATCTCCTCGTGGCGCGCGTTCATGGCGCGCACGTCGGTCGCGCGATCCTGGTATGTCGCCGGATCCGCGAGCTTCGCAGCGAGATCCGCCTGCTCGCGCTCGAGCGCCTCGAGCGCTGCCGGCAGCCCTTCCAGCTCGCGGGATTCGTTGTAGGAAAGCTTGCGGGGACGGGAAGGGGGCGGCGCGGCGGGCGCGGGCGCCGAAGGCTTCGCTTCCGGAGCCGGTTTCGCTCGCATCCTCTCCCAATCCGAATACCCGCCGACGTACTCCTTCCACTTCCCCTCGCCTTCGTACGCGATCGTCTGCGTCACGACGTTGTCGAGGAACGCGCGGTCGTGGCTCACCAGGAGCAGCGTCCCGTCGTAGTTCTGCAGCAGCGATTCGAGCAGCTCGAGCGTCTCGATGTCGAGGTCGTTGGTGGGCTCGTCCAATACCAGCACGTTGGCGGGGCGGCTGAAGAGGCGCGCGAGGAGCAGCCGGTTCCTCTCGCCGCCCGAGAGCGATTTCACCGGCGCGCGCGCTCGCTCGGGCGGAAACAGGAAATCGCCGAGGTAGCTGATCACGTGCTTGCGTCCGCCCGCGATCTCGATGTAGTCGGCGCCGGGCGAGATCGTGTCGGCGAGCGTCGCCTCGTCGTCCAGCGCGGCGCGGAACTGGTCGAAATAGGCGGGAGCCACGCGCGCGCCGAGGCGCACCGTGCCCGCATCGGGCGCGGCCTCGCCGAGGATCAGCTTGAGGAGCGTGGTCTTGCCGGCGCCGTTCGGGCCGATGAGCCCCAGGCGGTCGCCGCGGCTCACGATGAGGTCGAGGCTCGCGACCACCGGCTTGCCGCCGTAGCTCTTCGAGACGCCGGTCAGCTCGCACACCAGCTTGCCCGAGCGCTGGCCCTCGCCGATGTTGAGCTTGACGCGGCCGGCGCGCTCGCGGCGCGCGGCGCGCTCGTCGCGCAGGCGCTCCAGGCGGCGCACCCGGCCTTCGTTGCGCGTGCGGCGCGCCTTGATGCCCTGGCGAATCCACACTTCTTCCTGCGCAAGCTTCTTGTCGAATTCCATGTTGGTCTTCGCTTCGGCTTCCAGCT
>DASUXK010000035.1:0-2093 GCA_036377935.1 Usitatibacter sp. | reverse complement strand
TGGAGGAATTCGAGGCCGCGATGCGCGCGTTCTCGCCGTTCGGCGAGCTCACCGCGGAGCAGTGGCGCCACCTCGCGCTGCACGTCGCGAAGCAGGACGACGAGGGCCGCTGGCGGCCGCGCTACGATCCCGGGATCGCGGTGAACTTCGACGCGGCCATCGACGCCGACGTGGACCTGCGGGGGTACTGGAGCGCGCTGCACGGGCCCGTGATGGTGATCCGCGGCGAGGAATCGGACCTGCTGCTCGCCGAGACGCTCGAGGAGATGCGCCGCCGCCCGCGCACCGAGACTTTCGTCGTCCCGCGCACCGGGCATCCGCCGATGCTCATGAACGACGCGCAGGTGGCGAAGGTGCGCCACTTCCTGCTCACCTGAGCCCGTGGGCGCCGGCGCGCGCGTGGACGCGGTGGTGGTGGGCGCGGGCCACAACGGGCTCGTGTGCGCCTGCTACCTCGCCGCGCGCGGATTGAAGGTCGTCGTGCTCGAGCGCCGCGGCGTGGTGGGCGGCGCCGCGGTGACCGAGGAGTTCCACCCCGGCTTCCGCAATTCCACGGCGAGCTACACCGTGAGCCTGCTGCATCCGAAGGTGATCCGGGAGCTGCGCCTCGCCGAGCACGGGCTTCGCATCGTCGAGCGTCCGTTCGCGAACTTCCTGCCGCTCCCGGAAGGCGGGTTCATCAAGGTGGGCGGCGGGCTCGAGGCGACGCAGCGTGAGGTGGCGCGATTCTCTCGACGCGATGCCGAGCGCTTGCCCGAGTATTACCGCCGCCTCGATACCGTCGCGGACCTGCTGCGCGAGCTGCTCCTCGAGACGCCGCCCAATGCGGGCGGCGGGCTCTCCGAGCTCCTTCCGATGTGGAAGGCATCGCGCACGTTCCGGCGCCTTCCGCTCGCGGCGCAGCGCGACGTGCTCGATCTCTTCACCGTCTCCGCGGCCGAGTGGCTCGGCCGATGGTTCGAATCGGGGCCCATCCAGGCCTGCTTCGGCTTCGACAGCGTGGTGGGCAACTTCGCGAGCCCGTACGACCCCGGCACCGCGTACGTGCTGCTGCACCACGTCTTCGGCGAGTTGAACGGAAGGAAGGGAGGCTGGGGCCACGCCATCGGCGGCATGGGCGCGATCACGCAGGCGATGCGCGCGGAGGCCGAGGCGCGCGGCGTGGAGATCCGCGTGAACGCTCCCGTGGAGCGAATCGTGATCGGCAAGGGGCGGGCGGCGGGCGTGGCGCTGGCGGACGGCAGCCAGATCGAGGCGCGCTGCGTGGTCTCCAACGCGCATCCGCAATGGCTGCTGCGCGCGCTGCCGGAGGCGGCCGGCGAATGGCGCGAGCCGTTCGCGAACTACCGCTCGGAGTCGGCGACCTTCCGCATGAACGTGGCGCTCGCGGAGCTGCCCGATTTCGCGTCGCTTCCGGGGCGCGATGCCGCCGGCCATCACCGCTCGGGGATCATCATGGCGCCCTCGCTCGCGTTCATGGATCGCGCGCACGCGAGCGCGCGGGAACGCGGCTGGTCCGAGGCGCCCATCGTCGAGATGCTGATCCCGAGCGCCGTGGACGATTCGCTCGCGCCGCCGGGAAGGCACGTGGCGAGCCTCTTCTGCCAGCACTTCCGCTACGCGCTGCCCGGCGGGCGAAGCTGGGAGGCGGAGCGCGAGCGGGCGGCCGACGCGGTCGTGGAGCAGGTCACGAAGTTCGCGCCCAACTTCAAGGCCTCGATCCTCGGGCGGCGCATCCTCTCGCCGCTCGATCTCGAGCGCGAATTCGGGCTCGTCGGCGGCGACATCTTCCACGGCAAGCTCGCGTTGAACCAGCTCTTCAGCGCCCGGCCGGCGCTGGGCTACGGCAACTACCGCATGCCGGTGAAGGGCCTGTACCTGTGCGGCTCGGGCGCGCATCCGGGCGGCGGCGTCACCGGCATCCCGGGACACAACGCGGCGCGCGAGATCCTGCGCGATCTCTGAAGGGGCTCAGCGCTTGAGGCGTGCCAGCGCGAGCGCCATCGCGGTCTGCGGCGCGGCGGGCCGCTCCTCGCGCCGTGCGCCCGATCGCGGCGGATTTCCCCTGCGCTCGCCGTCCTTCGGCCGCTTCT
>DASUXK010000034.1:0-5869 GCA_036377935.1 Usitatibacter sp. | reverse complement strand
GTCGGGCTCGACGATGTAGTCGAACTCCTCGGGCTCGCGCAGCCACACGGTGACGGGGAAGCGCCGGTTCGCGAGATGCTCGAAGAACACGAGGTCGGGCACGAGCCCCGGCACGGCGACGAGCTGCCAGCGCGTGGCGGGGCCGAGCTTCGCGTTGATCGCCTCGAAGCGCGGGATGCCGGCGCCGTAGTCGAGGGTCGCGAGGGTGGCGCGGAACTCGTCGCAGCCGTAGTGCGGCACGAGCGCCGCCTGGCGCGCGTAGAGGCGCCGCCAGAGCGTGTGCTGCGCGGCCGTGTACGCGTCCCAATCCTGCTCCACGGTGTAGTCGGGACGCATGCGGCCGTAGTCGCCGCGCAGCTTGTGCTCGGTCTGGCCGGTCATCGCTCGTAGCGCTCCACGCGCTGCTCGATCGCGCCGCAGACGCTGCGGCCCTCGGCATCGAGCATCTCGATCCTCACCGTGTCGCCGAAGCGCAGGAAGGGCGTCTTCGCCGCGCCGGCTTCCACCTGCTCGACGAGCCGCGCTTCCATGAGGCACGCGTAGCCGGCGGCGCGGTCGTGATTCGAGATGGTGCCCGTGCCGACGAGGGTGCCCGGCGCGAGCTCGCGCGTCTTCGCCGCGTGGGCGACCAGCTCGAAGAGGCCGAAGGTCGCATCGACGCCGGCATCGGGGCTTCCCAGTCGCGCGCCGTTCACGTGGCAGTGGAGCGGCAGGTGCACGCGCCCGTCCCTCCATGCCTCGCCCAGCTCGTCGGGCGTGACGGCGACCGGGGCGAGCGCGTTCGCGCCCTTGCCGTTCACGAAACCGAAGCCCTTCGCGAGCTCGGCGGGAATGAGGCGCCGGAAGGAGACGTCGTTCACGAGCGTGAGGAGCCGCACCGCCTGCGAGGCCTCCTGCGCCGTCGCGCCCATGCGCACCTCGCCCACGATCGCGGCCACCTCGCCTTCGAGGTCGATGCCCCAGTCCTCGGAGAGCGCGCGGATCGCGTCGCGCGGGCCGGCCATCGCGCCCGCGCCGCCCTGGTACATGAGCGGATCGTGCAGGAAGCTCTCGGGGACGGTCGCGTTGCGCGCGCGGCGCACGCGCTCCACGTGGGAGAGATAGGCCGAGCCGTCGAGCCATTCGTAGGCGCGCGGCAACGGTGCGGCGACGCGGCCCTCGGCGAGCGCGGCGCGGAAGTCGAAGAGGCCGCGCGCCGTGCCCTCCTCGACCTCGCGCGCCAGCTCGCGCAGCCTCGGATGGACCGCGGTCCAGCGCTCGAGCGCTTCCTGCATCGTGGGCGCGATGGCGGTCGCATCCGCGGCGCGCCCGAGGGCACGGTCCACCACGACGAGGAACCCGTCGCGGCGCGCCGCCTTCATGGAGGCGAGCTTCATCGGCCGCCCCGGGGGAGGGTCGCCTTCGCGAACCCTTCCCACGCCTTGTCGTACTCGCGGTCGATCTGCGGCGAGCGCATCGCCCAGGCGGTGGGCTCGAAGAGGTAGCGGCTCTCGAACATGAAGGCGAGCGTGTCGCCGAGGAACTGCGGCTCGAGGTTCGCCGAGACGGCCGCCGCATGGCTCGCGCGGTCCGGCCCGTGGGCCGACATCGCGTTGTGCAGGCTCACGCCCCCGGGCAGGAAGCCTTCGCGCTTCGCGTCGTACGTGCCGCGCACCAATCCCATCAGCTCGCTCATCACGTTGCGGTGGAACCAGGGCGGGCGGAACGTGCGCTCGGCGACCACCCAGCGCGGCGGGAAGATGACGAAGTCGACGTTCGCCGTGCCCGGCGTCTCCGAGGGCGAGGTGAGCACGGTGAAGATCGACGGATCGGGATGGTCGAAGCTCACCGTGTTGATCGCGTTGAAGCGCGCGAGGTCGTACTTGTACGGATGGAAGTTGCCGTGCCACGCGACGACATCGAGCGGCGAATGGCCGTACTCGACGCTCCAGAGGCGCCCGGCGAGCTTCACGACCACCTCGGTCGGCTCGTCGCGGTCCTCGAAGGCGGCGCACGGCGCGAGGAAGTCGCGCGGGCTCGCGAGGCCGTTGGCGCCGATGGGGCCCAGCTCGGGCAGGCGCAACGGCGCTCCGTAGTTCTCGCAGACGTAGCCGCGCACCGGCTCGCGCACCTCGACGCGGAATTTCACCCCGCGGGGAATCACCGCGATCTCGCCCGGCATCGCGGCGAGCACTCCGAGCTCCGTCGCGATCAGGAGCTCGCCCTGCTGCGGCACGACGAGGAGCTCGCCGTCGGCGCTCGCGAAGAGGCGCTCCATCGATCGATCGGCGGCATAGAGGTGCACCGCCGCGCCCGCCTGCGCCCGCACCTCGCCCGCGGTGGCGATCGTCGCGAGGCCGTCGAGGAAATCCGTGGGCGCGTCGGGAATCGGCAGCGGCTTCCAGCGCAGGCGATCCGGCGGGCAATCGACCTCGCGGCACGCGGCGGTGCGCAGGTTCCCGTCGTCGATGCGGCGGAACGGCCCGTGCATCGCCGAAGGCCGCAGCCGGTAGAGCCACGAGCGCAGGTTCTGCGAGCGCGGCGCGGTGAACGCGGAACCGGAGAGCTGCTCCGCATAGAGGCCGTACGGCGCCTTCTGCGGCGAGTTCTGCCCCACCGGCAGCGCGCCCTCCACCGCCTCGGTCTCGCAATGCGCCCCGAAGCCGGAGAGGTATTTCAATGCCCGTGTGCTCGAGCGGTCGTTCACGGCCGTCCAATCATGTTGGAACCACGGATCATCACGGACGGGTCAGATCGCGCCGCGCGCGATCTGCTCCGCCTCGATCGACTCGAAGAGCGCGCGGAAATTGCCCTCCCCGAACCCCTCGTTGCCCTTCCTCTGGATGATCTCGAAGAAGATCGGGCCGATCACGGTCTCGGTGAAGATCTGCAGCAGCTTGTCCTCGCGCCGGTCTTTGTCCACGCCCTCGCCGTCGATGAGGATGCGATTGCGCCGCAACCGCTCGAGATCCTCGCCGTGGTTCGGCACGCGTGCATCGACCCGTTCGTAGTACGCGTCGGGCGTATCGAGGAAGCGCACGTGGCGCGCGCGCAACGCCTCCACCGTCGCGTGGATGTCGCGCGTCGCGAGCGCGATGTGCTGGATGCCCTCGCCGTGGTACGCGTCGAGGTACTCCTGGATCTGCGACTTGCGGTCCGAAGGCTCGTTGATCGGGATGCGGATCTTGCCGCAGGGGCTCGTCAACGCGCGCGAGGTGAGCCCGGTCTTGCGCCCCTGGATGTCGAAGTAGCGGATCTCGCGGAAGCCGAAGAGCTTCTCGTAGAACTCGGCCCACACGTCCATGCGCCCGGCGTACACGTTGTGCGTGAGGTGGTCGATCTCGAAGAGCCCCGCCCCTGCGGGTTGCCGCGGCGCGCCCTCGATGGGAATGAAGTCGATGTCGTAGATGGTGGGACCTTCGCCGTAGCGATCGACGAGGTAGATCAGGCTTCCGCCGATCCCCTGGATCGCGGGGATGTTGAGCTCCATCGGGCCGACCTTGCCGTGGAAGGGCTTCGCGCCCAGCCCGAGCGCGCGGGCGTAGGCGCGGGCCGCGTCCTTCACGCGCATCGCGAAGGCGCACGCCGAGGGACCGTGCACGCGCGCGAAGGACTGCGCGAAGCTGTCCGGCTCGCGGTTCACGATGAAGTTGATGCCGCCCTGGCGGTAGAGCAGCACGTCCTTGGAGCGGTGGCGCGCGACGGCGACGAAGCCCATCTGCTCGAAGAGCGCGCCGAGGAGCTGCGGATCGGGGGCGGTGTACTCGACGAACTCGAAGCCGTCGGTGCCCATGGGGTTGTCGATCGCGTTCGGCATCGGGGTCATGCGGTCGCCTCGTCGGTTCCGGACAGGCGGTAATTTACGCCGCCTGCGCCGCAATAGGATTGCGAAACCCGGCGCAAGATTCCCGGGCCGCGCAATAATATTGCGCTTTCTTCCCCGGATCCGGCCGATATGGCGCCCGTCCTCCTGAACCGCACCGACCGGCGGCTGCTGGAGCTCCTGCAGCGCGACGGCAGCCTCACCAACCTCGAGCTCGCCGCGCGCGTGCACCTGTCGCCCAGCGCGTGCCTGCGCCGCGTGCGCGCGCTCGAGAAGGCGGGCGTGATCCGCCGCTACGTGGCGCTCCTCGATCCGCGCAAGGTGGGGCTCGGCCTCATGGGGTTCGTCACGGTGAAGCTCGAGAAGCGCGGGCGCATGCCCACCGACGCCTTCGCGCGCGCCGTGAAGGATTGGCCCGAGGTGCTCGCCTGCCACGCGCTCACGGGCGACATGGATTACCTGCTGCGCGTGCAGGTCGAGGACCTCGACCACTTCTCGCGCTTCGTGATGAACTCGCTCCTCAAGCATCCGGGCGTGCTCGACGTGAAGTCGAGCTTCGTGCTCGAGGAGGTGAAGGAGACCACCGCGCTGCCGCTCGCCCACCTCGCCTGATCGCGCACGGGCCCGCCCGGGTTCCATCGCCGCACGATATACTGCAGAATGAAACGCGCGCCGCGAAAGGCGCCGGCCGACACGCGGGTCCGCGGCCGAAAACCAGATATCCCTTCCTGTGAGGAGACACACGCCAATGAAGCGCTTGGGCAAGAAGCTATTCGCCGGCATCGCCGTGATCGCGGCGAGCGCGGGCATCGCGGTCGCCGCGTATCCCGACAAGACCATCAACTACATCATCGCGTTCGGCCCCGGCGGGGAATCGGATGTGTCGGCGCGACTGCAGGAGCCGTTCTTCAAGAAGTACACCGGCCAGACCGTCGCCATCCAGTACAAGGCGGGCGCGGGCGGCGCGGCGGCGTGGTCCCAGCTGAACGACATGCCGGCCGACGGCTACACGATCATGGGCACGAACCTGCCCCACATCATCCTGCAGCCGCTGCAGAAGGACGTGGGCTACAAGACCGCCGATATCGCGAACGTCTACTGGTTCCACTACACGCCGGACGCGATCATGGTGACGGCCGACAGCAAGTTCAAGTCGCTGAAGGACATCATCGACGCCGCGAAGAAGACGCCGGGCGCGATCACCTTCACCGGCTCGGGCACCAACAGCGCGAACCACCTCGCGCAGCAGCGCTTCGACAAGATGGCGGGCATCAAGACGACCTACGTGCCCTCGAAGGGCACGGGCGCCTCGAACACCACGCTCCTCGGCCACCACGTCGCCGCCGCGTTCAGCTACACCACCGTGGGCGTGCAGCTCGGCGACCAGGTGCGCTGCATCGCGGTCGCCATGGAGAAGCGCCACCCGGCGCTGCCCGACTGCCCGACCTTCCGGGAGCAGGGCATCGACCTCGTGAGCGGCGCCTACCGCGGCATCGCGGTGCCGAAGTCCACGCCCGAGGCGCGCAAGAAGGAGCTCTCGGACCTGATCGGCAAGATCAACCACGACCCGGCCTTCGTGAAGTCGATGCAGGACAAGGGCTTCGCGATGATCGACGTGCCCCTCGACAAGATGGACGCGTTCATGGCCGAGCGGCAGAAGGAGTACGAGGCCATCGCCCGCTCGATGGGCATCGTGAAGAAGTAGGCGGGAAGCGCGGCCGTGCCCGGGTTCGAGCACATCCTCAACGCCCTCACCCCGGTGAACGTCCTCCTGGCGATCGCCGGGGTGGTGGCGGGGACGGTGATCGGCGCGCTGCCGGGGCTCACCGCGACCATGGCGGTCGCGGTGCTCGTCCCGTTCACGTTCGGCATCAAGCCGGATTCGGCGCTCATCGCCCTGGGCGCCATCTACACGGGCGCGATCTACGGCGGCGCGTACTCGGCGGTGCTGCTCAACACGCCGGGCACGCCCTCGGCGATCGCGACCACCTTCGACGGCTACCCGATGGCGAAGAAGGGCGACGGCGACCTCGCCATCACGCTCGCCTGCCTCGCCTCGGTGATCGG
>DASUXK010000033.1:0-3952 GCA_036377935.1 Usitatibacter sp. | reverse complement strand
AGCCGCGACAGCTCCTTGTTCATCGTGCCGGGAGGGGTCCCCGTGAGACGGGAAATCTCACGCACGTGAAGCTTCCGCTCGGGGTGGAGCAGCAGCAACGCAAGCACCTGCCGCCGGTATGCCGCCGGGAAAAGCAGGGATGCCGCGTCCGCCCTTGTAGCCTTCATGGCTACGATCGTAGCTCGAAATGCTACATAAGCCAAACTGCAGGAAGGCTGGAGGCGGGGGTCGGAATCGAACCGGCGTACACGGCTTTGCAGGCCGCTGCATAACCACTCTGCCACCCCGCCCGCGCGGAATTCTTCAGGAACGAAGACCGGGGGATGATGCGGAACGGGGGAAACCGGTGGTCGGCTTCCCCCGTGCAAACTGGAGCGGCAGAAGAGTCTCGAACTCTCGACCTCAACCTTGGCAAGGTTGCGCTCTACCAACTGAGCTACTGCCGCGACGAGCTTGAAATTATAGCGTTTTGCCGGAATTGCATCAACTTGCGGCGCGCCGGCCCGCGGGGTGGAGCCGGAGCGAACACCGCGCCCGGATGGACTGCGCCCGGCACGCGAAGGTTCCACCCTGCCCTACGCCGGGTCATCCCCGAAGCCATGCCGCAGTTCACAGATCGCCCCCGGCGGCCGGGCGCAGAATGGCGGGCGCCGCACCCGATCCGTGGAAAAAACCGACAAGGGGGACCGCCATGTTCGATCGCATTTCCCGCAGCTGGACCCTGGTCCGCGCGAGCGCCTCGGTGCTCCGCGACGACAAGGAGCTCGCGCTCTTTCCGCTCGTTTCGTTCGCCGCGCTCGTGGGGGTGGTCGCGACCTTCGCGTTCCCGGCGTACAAGCTGGGCCTGCTCGACGCCCTCGACGGGCACCGCGATGCGACGGCCGGGGGCTACCTCCTCGCCTTCCTCTTCTACTTCGTGCAGTACTTCGTGATCGTGTTCTTCAACGTGGGGCTGGTCGGCGCGGCGATGATGCGCCTCGACGGCGGCAATCCCACCTTCGCGGACGGCATGCGCATCGCCAGATCCCGCATCGCCGCCATCGCGGGCTATGCGGCCATCGCCGCGACGGTCGGCACGATCCTTCGCGCGATCCAGGAACGCGTCGGGTTCATCGGGAAGATCGTCGTGGGCCTCCTCGGGGTCGCGTGGTCGATCGCGACCTTCCTCGTGGTGCCGGTGATCGTCGCGCGCGACGACATGGGCCCCGTCGAGGCGGTGAAGCACAGCGCCTACCTGCTTCGCTCCACGTGGGGCGAGAACCTGATCGGCCAGGCCGGCATCGGCGCGGCCTTCCTCTTCGTGTACATCGCCATCGGCGTGGGCGGCTTCTTCCTCTTCGCCGTGGCGGGCATGGGGCACGACGCGGGGCTCTTCATCGCCGCCATCGTCCTCACCGTGCTCGCCCTGGGCGCGGCCTCGCTGGTGCACAGCGCGCTCGCGGGAATCTACGAGGCGGCCCTCTACCGCTACGCCACCAAGGGCGAGGCGGCGCTGGGCTTCGACGGCGACGCGCTGCAGCTCGCCTTCCGGCCGAAGAAGTAGCGGGATCGCTTCGCAGCCTCGAAACCACGCTGCTTCAACGAGCCGCGACGGTCCCCTTGCGCAGGATTTCGGCGACCGGCGGGAACGCATGGCGTGCGGCTTCCGGAACGGGCCTCCAGTGTCGATCCGGCGCATAACCGAAGGGCTTCACCGCGGGATCATGGCCCGGATCTCCGACGACGATTCGCCCCACCATGCCGGCCATTTCGTGCGGCTTGCAGAAATAGTCGTAAACGCCTTGCACGGTGAACACGTGCTCGAAGGTCGACCCCGGCTTGGGATAAGCGGCCAGCAGGATGTCGGAGTCCCAGGGCTCGGCGGATTCTGGAATGCGCAACTCGTGCCGGTCGTTGCGAGGGTGATACGCGGTGATCGAGTGGAACCCGCTCATCTGCACCCATCGCACGGTATCGCCGGGGGCGATATGGATGCCCGCCGGATCGAAATACGTCCTGCCCTCCGGGGTCTGCACCAGCTTCACTTCCACGGTCGCCGCGATCGAGGGCGCGACTGCGGCCAGCGCCGTTGCGCCCAGGCACGCCGCCAGAAGTCGCCTGGCGGCGTGATTTGCGAGCTCGATCGACATCCTTCGGCTGTCCAACGGATCCTCGCCCGCGCCTACTGCATTTCCGCCTTGACCCTGGCAGGACTGATCAGCCATTGCACGATGTGATAGTGCGGCTCCTCGACACCGGGGTGGCCGGGGTTGTACTGGATGTCGGTGTGGTCGAGCTTCACGCCCGCGGCGACGCCGCCGAGGGTCTCGAAGTTCTTGTGCGCGTCGATGTCCTTGAGCGGAACCATGTAGGTGATGTTGACCAGCTTCCCCTTATGGTTGTAGCCGAGGAACGGCCCGACCGGAAGCGTCGCGGGATCGACGTAGAGCGTTCCCAATCCCGGCAGGAAATCGGGGAGCTTCACCAGCGTGCTGACCTTCTTGAAGTTCGCGGGCGCGGTCGTGTTGATCCCGGCCGCCGAAACGGGGGGCGCGACCACCATCAGCGGTACGCTCAGCGCGACGGCTGCGACCGCCCCCATGACCCACTCGAATCTGTGCTTGCGGCTGCTTTTCATCTCGCATCTCCTTTGTTCTCGAACGGGTGTCCGCGGTGCCCGCGTCTCCCGCTCACGATGATCGGAACTGCATACAGCCACGAAGATATCGCGACCCCGCGAGCGCGCATATCGGCGAATCTGGACAGATGGCGTGCGGCTATCTCGATTCCCGTGTGCCTCCGCGTGCCGGTCACGGCGTGGGCGGCCCATCGGCGCGCGCGCAACGCAAGCCGCTCACGGCGCGCTGTCGCGACACGCTGACGCCGATCGTCGAGACTTCCCTACGCCCTCGATAGTCGGGCCGTGCTAACGTCCAATCTCGCCGCGACTTGCTGCACCCGACGCTTTGCTGCGTCGACGGTGCACATTCCGGAGTACTCGACAAGAATGAACCCTGGCGTGGAAACGGACGCGACGGCCGCCCCGCGGCCTGTCGAACGGAGCGTTCGGTTGGCCTTCGCCGGCGCGATCGCGCTCGCGGTGGCCGAGGTCGTCCTGGATCTCGCCACCTGGGTGCAGCTCGACATCGCATCGATCTACGGCATCCCGCTCGTGCTCACGGCGTTCACACGCAATCGACGCCTGCTCTGGGGGCTCGCGGCCGCGCTTGCGCTCGCGACGTTCGTCGCGTACGCCTTGCAGATACCCAGCGGCGCCTTTCAGCTCCGCGAGCAGTTGTTCGTGAATCGCGCGCTCGATGCGACCTCGCTGCTGCTCATCGCCGGCCTCGTGCACGTATTGATGGCATCGCAGGACGTCGCGCAAGCGCAGTCCGGGCTGCTCGGGGAGCAGAACCGGAAGCTCGAGGCGGCCAACGAACTCCTCCTCGAGCGCGAGGCGCAGATCGTCGCCCAGAACGAAGAGCTGGCGCAGCGGCGGCGGGAAGCCGAGGAGGCAAGCGGCCGCAAGACGCGCCTGCTCAACGCGGCCTCGCACGACATACGCAATCCCGTGAATGCGATCAACCTCATGGCCGAGGTGATTCGCCGTAGCGCCGACGACCCGGCGCTCGCCGCCAAGGTCCCGCAGATGGCGAGCCGCCTGCAGTCCAACGCCCGGGCGCTGGCCGCGCTCGTTTCGGACATGCTCGACGTCGCGCGCCTCGACTCCGGCCTCCTGCAGCGGCACGACACCACGTTCCCGCTCGACGAGTTCATCGCGGCGAAGTGCCGCGACCTCTCTCCCCAGGCGGAGGCCAAATCGCTGCGACTTTCATTCGAGGTTCCCGAGCCCACCGTCCGGGTTCGTATCGACGCGATCAAGCTCGACCGAATCATCACCAACCTGGTCACCAATGCGATCAAATTCACTCCGAGCGGCGGCGTGACGTTGAGCGCGGCCGTGGCCGAGGAC
>DASUXK010000032.1:0-10686 GCA_036377935.1 Usitatibacter sp. | reverse complement strand
ATCCCTTCATCGAGCCGATGCGCAGCCGCGGCGCGGGATTTCATCGCGCGCCACGGCGTGCCCGACCTCGTCGTGGCCAACGCCGGCATCTCGCACGGCACGCTCACCGAGGACGCGGCGGACATCCGCACCTTCGCCGAGATCCTCGAGGTGAACGTGCTCGGCATGGTGAACACGTTCCATCCCTTCATCGAGCCGATGCGCAGCCGCGGCGCGGGCACGCTTGCGGGCATCGCCTCGGTCGCGGGCTTCCGCGGGCTTCCGGGCGCGGGAGCCTACAGCGCCTCCAAGGCGGCCGCGATCCGCTACCTCGAGGCGCTGCGCGTGGAGATGCGCCCGAGCGGCGTTCGCGTCGTCACGGTCTGCCCGGGCTACGTCGAAACGGGGATGACCGCGCGCAATCCCTATCGGATGCCGTTCCTGCTTCCGGCCGACGAAGCGGCGCGCCGCATCGCGCGCGCGATGGACGCCGGCCGGCGCTTCGCGGTGATCCCGTGGCAGATGGCGATCGCGGGCGCGCTCCTCGGCCTCCTTCCCGACGCGATCTTCGACCGGCTCGCCGCGCGCGCCGGGCGCAAGCCGCGCAGGAGCGGCTAGAGCTGCGCCGTCTCGCTTTGCGCCGGGCGCCAGCGCAGCAGCCGGCGCTCCGCGTGCGTGACCGCGTAATCGAGGACCAGCGCGAAGGCGGTGAGCACGAGGATGCCCGCGAACACGCTGTTGATGTCGAAGGCGCCCTCGGCCTGCTGGATGAGGTAGCCCACGCCGCTCGCCGAGCCGAGGTACTCGCCCACGACCGCGCCGACGAAGGCCATGCCCACCGACGTATGCAGGCTCGAGAAGACCCACGACGTCGCAGAAGGCAGGTACACGTGCCGCAGGAGCTGGCGGCGGCTCGCGCCGAGCATCACCGTGTTGTTCAGCACGACGGGGCTCACTTCCTTCACGCCCTGGTAGACGTTGAAGAAGACGATGAAGAACACGAGCGTCACGCCGAGCGCCACCTTCGACCAGATGCCGAGGCCGAACCACACCATGAAGATCGGCGCGAGCACCACGCGCGGCATCGCGTTGGCGGCGGTGATGTACGGGTCGAGCAGCGCCGAGGCGGTGGGCGAGAGCCCCAGCCACAGGCCCATGGCGAGGCCCAGCACCGATCCGATGACGAACGCGAGCACCGTTTCCTGCAGCGTCACCCACAGGTGCTTGTAGATCGTGCCGTCGGCGAACCAGGCCCAGATCACCTTGAACATCTTCACCGGCTCGCCGAAGAAGAAGGCGGCGCGATCCGGGTTGTCCCAGAAGAGCGGCGGCAGCAGGCCCGGCTGCGTGAGCACCTGCCAGAGCACGAAGATGAGCACCAGGATCAGCGCCTGCCACGCGCGCAGCGTCGAGCGATTCATCCCGCCACCCGGTTGCGCGTCTGCGCGTAGCCCTTGAGAACCTCCTCCTTCATCGAATGCCAGATGCGGTCGTGCAGGGCGATGAACTCGGGCGTGAGGCGGATCTCGGCCACGTCGCGCGGCCGCGGCAGCGCGATCGGGAACTCGCCGATGGGGTGGGTGGCGGGGCCCGCCGACAGCACCACGACGCGGTCCGAGAGCGAGATGGCCTCCTCGAGATCGTGGGTGATGAAGACCACGCTCTTGCGGTCGGCGCTCCAGAGCTCGAGCAGCTCGTTCTCCATGAGCTGGCGCGTCTGGATGTCGAGCGCCGAGAAGGGCTCGTCCATGAGCAGGATCGGCGGGTCGAGGATCAGCATCTGCGCGAGGGAAACGCGCTTGCGCATGCCGCCGGAGAGCTGGTGCGGATAGCGGTTGCCGAAGCCCGCGAGCCCGACGCGCGCGAGCCAATCCTCGCCGCGCCGCCGCGCCTCGGCCGCCCCGACGCCGCGGAACTCGAGCCCCGCGGTCACGTTCCCGAGCGCGCTGCGCCACGGCATGAGGGCCTCGGCCTGGAACATGTAGCCCGCGCGCCGGTTGATCCCCGAGAGCGTCTCGCCGAAGATGCGCACGCTTCCCGACGAGGGCTTCAGCAGCCCCGCGGCGACGTTCAGCAGCGTCGATTTGCCGCAGCCCGTGGGACCCACCACCGATACGAACTCGCCCTTGCCGATCGAGAGCGTCACGTCCTTCACGGCCGTGTAGGCCCGCCCCCCGTCGCGGGCGGCGAAGGCGCAGGTGACGTTGTCGAAAGAGACGGCATCCATGGGCAAAGGCGGAGATCCGCTATCCGCGCACCGCGTCCCCGTGTCGAGCGGCGCCCCTCGCGGGCGTCCGCTCCGACACGGAATCCCTAGTACCTGGAGTTGGCCTTCTCGGCGAACCGGTTGTCGAACGTGCGTTGCAGGTCGATCTTCCCCGCCTTGATCACGGAGGGCTCGAACTGCGCGAGGACCTTGTACACGTTCTCCGCGGCCTTCAGCGACATCAGTCCGTCCCTGGAGTAGCCGGCGAGGTTCTTCTCGAGGCCCTGCTTGTAGAGCGCGGGATTGCCCGCCTTGTAGGCGTCGGGCATGAGGTCCACGATCTCCTGCGGGGACGCCTTCGCGATCCACTTGTCGGCTCGCACCATCGCGTTCACCACCGCCTGGACGGTGTTCGGGTACTTCTTCACGAACTCGTCGGTCGTGTAGATCACCGCCGCCATGTAGTCCTTCCCGTAGACCTGCTCCATCCCCTTCTCGGTGCGCGTGTCCACCACCGCCCGGAACTTGCCGGTCGCCTCGAGCTGCGTGATGACGGGATCGAGGTTGGCGAGCGCGTCGATCTCGCCTTTCTCCATCGCAGCCACGGCGCCCGCGCCGGCGCCCACGCCGACGATCGACACGTCGCCGGGCTTGAGCCCCGCCTTCACGAGCAGCACGTCCACGAACATGTTGGTCGACGAGCCGGGGGCGGTGACGCCGATCTTCAGGCCCTTCAGGTCGCGCCCGTCGCGATAGCGCGCCGCGCGGTCCTTGGCCATGAGCAGGACGATCGAGTTGTATTTGAGCTGCAGCACCACCGCCTTGATCGGCTGCTTCTTCGCGGCCATGTTGATCGTGTGCTCGTACGCGCCCGAGACCAGGTCGGCGCTCCCGCCGACGAGGGCCTGGAGCGCCTTCGAGCCGCCGGCGAAATCGGGAATCTGGACGTCGAGGCCCTCGTCCTTGAAGAAGCCCTTGCGTTCGGCCACCGAGAGCGGCAGGTAGTAGAAGAGGCTCTTGCCGCCCACCGCGATGGTGATGTCCTTCTTCTCGGGGGCCTGCGCCCAGGCCGTGGCGGCGAGCGCGAAGCCGAGGGCGGCAGCGGCGAGCGCCTGGATGAATCGCTTCATGGTTTTTCTCCGTGGGTTGTCGTGCGGTCGAATGCGCGGCCCGGGGTCCGGCCCGCGGCGAATCCTCAGGGGCGCAGCGACGCGGGCGGCTCGTGCAGCTCGAGCGTCTGGCCCGCCTTCATGACCTGTCCGGGCACATCGTGCGCGACAATCGCGGGAATGCGCCGGGAGACCGCGAGGAGTTTCGCCAGGTCCACGCGCGTGTCGCATCCCATGTCCTCGAGCATGTTCACCATGTCCTCGGTGCAGATGTTGCCCGTCGCGCCCGGGGCGAACGGGCAGCCGCCGAGGCCGGACACGGAGCCGTCGAACGAGCGCACGCCGGCCTCGATGCCGGCCACCACGTTGGCGAGCCCCATGCCGCGCGTGTTGTGGAAATGCAGCGTGTAGTACGCCTCGTCGGGCGGCGGGAAGCGCTCGAGCACCTTCGCCGCAAGCTCGCGCACCTGGCGCGGGTTCGCCATGCCGGTGGTATCGGCGAGGGAGATGCCGTCGAAGCCCAGGCGGCGGAAGCGCTCGACGAACTCGAACACCACGTCCTCGTGCACGCGGCCCTCGAATGGGCAGCCGAAGGTGGTCGAGAGGCTCATCGTGATCTTCATGCCGGCGTCGTGGGCGCCCTGCACCATCGCCGGCAGCTCGGCGAGCGATTGCTCGTGCGTGCGGTTGATGTTCGCGCGGTTGTGGGTCTCGGAGGCGGAAACGACGCCGTTCACCTCGTCGGGCTTGCGCTCGCACGCCGCCGCATCGCGCACGCCGCGCAGGTTCGGAACCAGCGCCACGTAGGTCACGCCCGGGACGCGGTCGATCGCCGCGAGCACCTCGCGCGCGTCGGCCAGGGCCGGGACCGCCTTGGGCGACACGAACGACGTCACCTCGATCTTGTGCAGGCCGGTGCGCGAGAGCTGGTTCACCACCTCGACCTTGGTCGCGGTCGGGATGAAGCGCGGCTCGATCTGGAAGCCATCGCGGACGGCGACGTCGTTGACGTAGATGCGCATGGGAGGAGGCGGGCGGACCCGGGGAATTCTACTCTCCGAACGGAGGATGCGGCGCGGGTCCTGCCGGGGGAACGGTGCCGTTCGGGCCCGGTCTTCCGGATAGCGGTCCCGAAGGAGGCGCCATGTTCCGATCCTGCATCCTGCTCGCCTGCGCGCTCGCGCTGCCCGCGGCCGCGGCCATCCCCGAGCCCTCCGGCCTGGCGCGCACGATGCGCGTGCTCCCCGGCGAGGAGCCGGCCTTCGCCCTCACGGCCGACGGCGTGCAGGTCTACCAGTGCCAGCAGGTGCCGGGAGACGCGGCGGCCTATGCGTGGTTCCTCGTGGCCCCCGACGCGACGCTCTACGACGGCCCGGCGAGCGTCGCGCGCATGGCTTCGCCGCGGCATTGGGAGTCGCTCTACGACCTGAGCAGCGTGTCGGGCATTCCGCTGCGCTTGCAGTCCGCCGGCGCGGAGAACCTGCCGTGGGAGCTCATGCGCGCGGTCCCCGTGGGCACCAGCGGGATCTTCGCCGGCGTGTCGAGCATCCAGCGCGTGAACACCCGAGGCGGCGCGCCGCCGCGCGACGGCTGCGACGCCACGCACCTGGGCGACGAGGCGCGGGTCGCGTTCAGCGCGGACTACTACTTCTACAAGCCGCGGGCCGCGGCCTGATCGCGCCTTGCGGTAGCATCGATCCTCCCCGATCCCCGGAGGCGATGCATTGCACGGCGCGAACGAAGATCCGTACGCGGAGATCCGCCAGGGCGTGCGCGACCTCTGCGCGCAGTTTCCCCCCGAGTACTTCCGCGACGTCGATGCGCGCCGCGCGTACCCCGAGTCCTTCGTGGAGGCGCTCACCCGCGCCGGCTGGCTCGCCGCGCTCATCCCCGCCGAGTACGGCGGCTCCGGGCTCGGCGTCACCGAGGCGTCGGTCATCATGGAGGAGATCAACCGCTGCGGCGGGAATGCCGGCGCGTGCCATGGGCAGATGTACAACATGGGCACGCTGCTGCGCCATGGATCGGACGACCAGAAGGCGCGATACCTCCCGCGCATCGCGAGCGGCGAGCTGCGGCTGCAATCGATGGCGGTGACGGAGCCCACGGCGGGCACGGACACCACGGCCATCCGCACGACGGCGGCGCGCCGGGGCGATCGCTACGTGGTGAACGGCCAGAAGGTCTGGACCTCGCGCGTGCAGCACTCGGACCTCATGATCCTCCTCGCGAGGACGACGCCGATCGCCGAGGTGAAGAAGCGCTCCGAGGGCCTGTCGATCTTCCTCGTCGACCTGCGCGAGGCGATCGGCCGCGGGCTCACCGTGCGCCCGATCGCCAACATGGTGAACCACGAGACCAACGAGCTCTTCATCGACAACCTCGAGATCCCCGCGGAGAGCCTCATCGGCGAGGAAGGCAGGGGCTTTCGCTACATCCTCGACGGGCTCAACGCCGAGCGCGCCATCATCGCGGCGGAGTGCATCGGCGACGGCTACTGGTTCATCGACAAGGTGACCCGCTACGCGAACGAGCGCGTGGTGTTCGGGCGGCCCATCGGCCGCAACCAGGGCGTGCAGTTCCCGATCGCGCAGGCGCACATCGAGCTGGAGGCGGCGAACCTCATGCGCTTCGAGGCGTGCCGCCTGTTCGACGCGCGCCGGCCGTGCGGGGCGCAGGCGAACATGGCGAAGTACCTCGCCGCGAAGGCGTCGTGGGAAGCGGCGAACGCCTGCCTGCAGTTCCACGGCGGCTTCGGCTTCGCGGCCGATTACGACGTCGAGCGCAAGTTCCGCGAGACGCGCCTCTACCAGGTGGCGCCGATCTCGACCAACCTCATCCTCGCGTACGTCGCCGAGCACGTGCTCGGATTGCCGCGCTCCTACTGAGGCCTACGCGCGCGCGAGGCTGCGCACCTCGTTCAGGACGAGGTTGCCGATGCGCTTGCCGCGGTTGTGCACGGCGGCGACGAGCGAGTCGTCGACGAAGTAGGTAAGCAGGATCGAGTCGCGCGTGCGCACCTCGGGGCCCACGGTGTCCACCGAGTGGTAGGTGTCGCCGCCGACGGCGAACGCATAGCCCGAGTTCGGCGCGAACGCCTGCTGCGACGCCCGCTCGTACTTGCCGTCGGCCAGCTTGCGGTGGAACACGGTGCCGATGTGCTCGATCGAGCGATCGGCGGGCAGGTAGATCTGGACCGTGATCGCCTTGTGCCGCGTATCCGGATGGATGCCGATGCGATAGCCGGGCACGTCGCGCGTGAGGATCGGGATGGGATAGAGCCGGGCGCTCGCGTAGCGCGGGCCGAAGCGCCGCTCAAGGCCCTGCGTGAGGCGCTCGCGGAACGCTTCGCGCACGTCGACGCTGCAGAGGGCGCGCCCCACGATGGACCACGTGGCGCGGCCGGGATCGGCCAGGTGGCGCACGAACTCGGGAAGGAGGTCGAGCTTGGTGCGCGTGGGCGCGGCGGTGCGCGCCCGGCCCGACATGCGCCGGTAGCGGGATTCCTCCGGCATCGCGGCGAGCATGCGCGCGTAGGTGTCTTCCGGGAACACGTCCCGAAGCTGCAGGTGGTGGAACGGCTCCACCGATTCCGGCGACGACGCGATCGCGCGCACCACGTGCTCGCTCACGCGCCGGATCTCCTTTTCGAAATTCGCGCTCGAATGCATCGGTCTCCCCCTTCTTCCTGCGCGATTATTCTACGGTCACGGCCTTCGCGAGGTTGCGCGGTTTGTCCACGTCGGTCCCGCGGCACAGCGCCGCATGGTAGGCGAGGAGCTGCACCGGCACCGCGTGCACCACGGGCGAGAGCGCCCCGGCATGCCGCGGCGTGCGGATCACGTGCACCCCCGACTCCTCGGTGAAGCGGCTGTCGAGGTCCGTGAAGACGTAGAGCTCGCCGCCGCGCGCGCGCACCTCCTGCATGTTCGACTTCACCTTCTCGAGCAGCGCGTCGTTGGGCGCGATCACGACCACCGGCATGGAGGCGTCCACCAGCGCGAGCGGCCCGTGCTTCAGCTCGCCGGCGGGGTAGGCCTCCGCGTGGATATACGAGATTTCCTTCAGCTTCAGCGCCCCCTCGAGCGCCACGGGGTAGTGGATGCCGCGGCCCAGGAAGAGCGCGTGGTCGCGCTCGGCGAAGCGCGCGGCCCATGCCGCGATCTGCGGCTCGAGGTTCAGCGCATGCTGGATGCTTCCCGGCACGAAGCGCAACTGCTCGAGGGCGCCGGCTTGCGCTTCGGGCGAAAGGCGCCCTTTCGCCTTGGCCATCGCGAGGGCGAGCGTGTAGAGCGCGACGAGCTGCGTGGTGAACGCCTTGGTCGACGCCACGCCGATCTCGGTGCCCGCGCGGGTGTAGAACACGAAGCGCGAAGCGCGCGGGATCGCGCTTTCGCGCGAGTTGCAGATCGAAAGCGTGCACGCGTGGCCGAGCTCGCGCGCGCGCTTGAGGGCTTCCATCGTGTCCAGCGTCTCGCCGGACTGCGAGATGGTCACCACGAGCTGGCGCGGATCGGGAATCGAGTCGCGGTAGCGGTACTCGTGGCCCAGCTCGACCGAGCACGGCACGCGCGCGATCGCCTCCAGCCAGTAGCGCGCCACGAGGCCCGCGTAGTAGCTGGTGCCCGAGGCGAGCACGAGCACCGCCGGGGCGTCGCGCAGCGCCGCCTCGGCGCCCGCGCCGAACAGACCGTCCACCTCCAAGCCCGAATCCATGAGCGCCTCGAGCGTGTCGGCCACCGCGCGCGGCTGCTCGTGGATCTCCTTCTGCATGTAGTGGGTGTACGGGCCGAGGTCGACGGCGTCCGGCGTGAGGTCCGAAAGGTGCACCGGGCGCTCCACGCCGCGCCCGTCGCGATCCACGATCTCGATCCCGGCGCGATGCACCGCCACCACGTCGCCGTCCTCGAGGTACACCACGCGGCGGGTCTGGGCGATGATCGCCGACACATCGGAGGCGAGGAAATTCTCGCCCTCGCCCAGGCCCACGACGAGCGGGCAGCCCATGCGCGCCCCGGTCATCGTCTGCGGGTCCGCGAGGCACACCACGCCGAGCGCGTACGCGCCCTGCAGCTCCGCGACCGCAAGGCGCGTCGCCGCGAAGAGATCGGCGGTCGCCTTGAAGTGATGGTGGATGAGGTGCGCGACGACCTCCGTATCCGTCTGGGACTCGAAGCGATACCCGAGCGCCTGGAGGCGGGCGCGCTGCGCCTCGTGGTTCTCGATGATGCCGTTGTGCACGACCGCGATCTCGCCCATGGAGATGTGCGGATGCGCGTTGGGCTCGCTCACGCCGCCGTGGGTAGCCCAGCGCGTGTGCGCGATGCCGACGATGCCGCTCAGCTGCTCGGCGCGGACCGCCGCCTCCATTGCGGCGACGCGTCCCACGCGCCGCACGCGCCGGATGCCGTCGTTCAGCACCGCGATGCCCGCCGAGTCGTAGCCGCGGTATTCGAGCCGCTTCAGTCCTTCGGTGAGGATCGGGACGACGTCACGGCTGGCGATGGCACCGACGATTCCGCACATGGAGGCGCGGTCCCGCGAGGGACGTGGAGGAGGAGCGCCATTTTCTCATGCACGGGGGTTCCCCCGGCAACGGCCAAAACAAGGGACTCTCCCCGGGTTGGAGCCGGGGAGAGTCAAGCGTAGGCGCCATCGGCATCGGCCTCGAGTCGCCCAGCCGGGACGCAGGAGAGGAGGAGACCTGCGAACCTGGAGCCCATCTTCCGCTTCGCGCGGGCGCGGGGCAGCGGCATTTTTCGCAGCCGCCATGCCGAATATCGGACAGGCGGGGGTGCGATGCCGCACGGGCACTGGCGCCTCCTCAGCCCGGGCGTGGCCGGCGCGCGCCTCCATAGGCCGCCTGGAGCGCCGCGCCCGCGCCCAGCGTGCACAGCGCCGCGGCGACGGGGACGAAGCTGCCGCCGTGCAGCGCGAGGAGCGACAGCCCGGCGAGCGCGACCGCGCCGAGTCCCGCGGCGAGGAGCGCGACGTGCCGCCGCCGGAGCAGGAGGACGAGCGCGGCCAAAGCCCCGAGGACCACGACCGCGGGGCGCGGCGCTTCCTCCGGCCCGGTGCCGAGCATCGCGGTCCGCAGCGCCTGCGCGTGCAGCAGGACTCCGGGCGTGTCGCCGGCCGGCGGCTCCCAGCCGGCGAGGTTCACCGGCACGGGAACGCGGTCCCCCGCGCGCCGCACGTCGCCGATCAGCACGATGCGATCGCGGAACAGGCGCTTCACGCGCTCGGCATCGCGCATCTCGAGCACCTCCCGGAACGGAACATAGCGATAGGGCGCGCCGAGGGCGAAGTCCACGAGGCCTTCGCGGCACCGTCCGGAGATCACCTCGCAGAGGCGGCCGGCGAGCGTGGGGAACGCTCCGTCCTGCGTGGGCAGGCGCAGCGAGAAGCGGCGCGTGGTCCCGTCTACGTCGCGCGGCCAGAGGTCGATCCCGAGCCGCTCCTTGCCGAGGAGCGCGTAGTACGGCGGGAACATGGGACGCGCGGCGTGGGTCGCGGCATCGATCGGCAACGCGACGACGAGCGGGGCGTTGCGCCCCACCGCGGCGAGGCCCACGAGCAGGGCGCGATCGAGCCCGGGTGCGAGCACGTCCAGCGAGCGATCGGGAAGCGGGAGGGCGAGCGCCACGGCCTGCGGCTTGCCGGAGGCGATGCGGACGAGGACCTCGCCCAGCGGCTGGTTCCACGCTCCCAGCGGCTGCGGAACCGCGTTCACGCTCGCCTCGTCGATGCCCACGACGACGATGTCGTCGGGCGCGGCCCGCGGCGCCACGGCCCGCAGGACGGCCCACTCGCGGTCGAGGAGCGCCATGTCGAGGCGCTGCGCCCAGGGCGTGAACGAGAAGCCGAAGCCCGCGAGCGCGAGGGCGAGCGCGCCGAAGACGCCGAAGCGCGAAGCGGCTGCGTGGGCCTGCCCTTCCATGGGCCGCATCTTAACGCGGGCGGGTCGGGGTGCTAGACTCCGCTCGTCCTCCCCGCGCGTTGGGAACAAGATGACAGGGGATACACCGAACGCCGCGCAGCTGCAGTCCATCCCGGACGCCTTCGTCCGCTCGCTCGCCGCGCTCGGGCGCCTGCGCACCTATCCGAAGAACACCGTCTTCATCACCGAGGGGGACTCGAGCGACTCGGTGTTCGTGATCCTTTCCGGCCGGGTGAAGGTGTTCATCTCGGACACCGAGGGCCACGAGATGATCCTCGACACGCAGGGGCCGGGCGAATACGTCGGCGAGATGGCGCTCGATGGCAAGCCGCGGTCGGCCTCGGTGATGACGCTCGAGCCCAGCACCTTCGCGGTGGTGGCGCGCGAGCCGATCCGCGAGGCGATACGGCGCAACCCCGACTTCGCCCTCGACATGATCTCGAAGATCATCG
>DASUXK010000031.1:0-2160 GCA_036377935.1 Usitatibacter sp. | reverse complement strand
CAGATGGCCGAGACCACCGAGGGCTTCTCGCCGGAGTCGAGCGCCACCATCGTCATGCGGCGCGTGGCGTCCATCTGGTAGGTGTAGCCGCCGATGCGCGCGAGCGGCTCCTCGACGCCCTCGAAGCGCCCGATCGGCGTCTTGAACTGCGAGCGCACTCGCGCGTAGGCGCCGGTCGCACGGCTGCCGATCTTGCCCGCCGCCATCGACATCGACGGCAGCGAGATCGAGCGGCCCGCGGCGAGGCACTCGACCAGCATGCGCCAGCCGCGCCCCGCCTGCGAGACGCCGCCGATCACCCAGTCGAGCGGGATGAAGACGTCCTTGCCCCACGTGGGCCCGTTCATGAAGGCGCTGCTCAACGGGATGTGGCGCCGGCCGATCTGCACGCCCTTGTGCGAGGTGGGCACGAGCGCGAGCGTGATGCCGAGCTCCTCCTCGCCGCCCAGGAGCCGCTCCGGATCGAAGAGCTTGAACGCGAGGCCGAGGATCGTCGCGACGGGCCCCAGCGTGATGTAGCGCTTGTCCCACGTGAGCCGGATGCCGACCACCTCGCGCCCCTCGTGCATGCCCTTGCACACGATTCCGGTGTCGGGGATCGAGCCCGCGTCGGAGCCCGCCTCGGGGCTGGTCAACGCGAAGCACGGGATCTCGAGGCCCTTCGCGAGGCGCGGCAGGTAGTGGTTCTTCTGCTCCTCGGTGCCGTAATGGATCAGCAGCTCCGCGGGGCCCAGCGAGTTCGGCACCATCACCGTCACCGCGGCGGTGCCGCTGCGGGTGGAGATCTTGGTCACGATCTCCGAGTGCGCGTACGCCGAGAAGCCGAGCCCGCCGTACGACTTCGGGATGATGATGCCGAGGAAGCCCTGGTCGCGGATGAACCTCCAGGCTTCCGGGGGCAGGTCCATGCGCCGGTGCGCGATGTCCCACTCGTCGAGCATCGCGCACAGCTCCTCGACCGGCCCGTCGACGAACGCCTGCTCCTCGGGCGTGAGCTTCGCCTGCGGATAGGCGAGGAGCTTCTTCCACTCGGGCTTGCCGGTGAAGAGGTCCGCGTCCCACCACACGCTGCCCGCGTCGAGCGCCTCCTGCTCCGTCTGCGACACCTGCGGGAGGATGCGCTTGTAGACGCCGAAGATCGGCCGCGTGACGAGCGCGCGGCGCAGCGGCTTCACGGCCGAGAGCGCGGCGAAGATCGCGACCGCGGCCCACAGCACGGCGAGGAGCGCGACGGGCGCGGCCGTGAAGAGCTGCAGGGCGGCCACGCCCGCGGCAGCCGCGATGGACCAGGCGAGCCCGTTGGCGCGGTGGTAGGCGAGCGCCCACGCGGCGGCGATGCAGCCGAGCGCGGCGAGGATGGCGTACGTCATGGCAACTCCTTCAATGCCCGGGCACGAGCTCGAGCTTGCGTGTATCCGCGAGCGCCGGCGCCTTGAGCCCCGCCACGAGGAACGGGGCGAGGCGCTGCAGCAGCAGCTCGTCGTTGTCCGCCTGCGTCACCTGCGCGAAGAGCTTGAGCGCGTCGGTGCCGGCGAGGGTGTACGACAGCGCGCCCATCACGAAGTGCAGGCGCCACGTGAGCTCCTGGCGCGAGAGGTGCGGCAGCGCGCGCAGGAACGCTTCCTTGTAGCGCTCGATCATCTCCGCGTACTGCTGGTGCAGGAAGTGGCGCACGAAGGGCGAGGGATCGGCGTACGCGCGGCCGAGCACGCGCAGGAAGTCCTTGCCGCCGCGCTTCTGGTCGCGCGCGAGACGCAGGGCGGGGATCAGCATCGCGAAGAGCACCTTCTCGCACGACGGCGGCTTCGCGCCCGCGTCGCGCTCGAGCGACTGCAGCAGCTCGATGCGCTCCTGGTTCATCGGGTCGAGCCGGCGCGTGAGCACCGCCTGGAAGAGCTCCTCCTTGGAGCCGAAGTGGTAGTTCACGGCGGCGAGGTTCACGCCCGCCGCGCCCGTGAGCTGGCGCAGGCTCGTCGCCTCGTAGCCGTGCTCGGTGAAAAGGGCCTCGGCCGCATCGAGGATGCGGGTCTTCGTGTCGGGCGAGGTCGCGTCGACCGAAACGCTCCTGCGGGCGGGGCGCGGGGCGGCCATGGGCCGGGTCTCCGGGGGGACGGGAAATTCACACGCTCGTTTGAATTTCCATCCTACGGCCCCCGGGGG
>DASUXK010000030.1:0-3153 GCA_036377935.1 Usitatibacter sp. | reverse complement strand
GCGCGCCTCGAAGCTGCTCGACATCACGCTCACCACGCGCGGGCAATCGGCGGGGCAGCCGATCCGCATGGCGGGCGTGCCCTATCACTCGGTCGAGCAGTACCTCGCGAAGCTCGTGAAGATGGGCGAGTCGGTGGCGATTTGCGAGCAGGTGGGCGACCCGGCGACCTCCAAGGGGCCCGTCGAGCGCAAGGTCACGCGCATCGTCACGCCCGGCACGCTCACCGACGCGTCGCTCCTCGCGCCCACGCGCGAGAGCCTGCTCGCGGCGCTCGATGTCGGCGGCGGCATCGCCGGCCTCGCGTGGATCTCGCTCGCGAGCGGCGACCTGCGCGTGACCGAGTTTCCCGCCGATCGCATCGGCGCCGAGCTCGAGCGCCTGCAGCCGGCGGAGCTGCTCTGCTCCGGCGACTTCGCCCTGGCGTCGCGAAACGCCATGGCGGTGAAGCGCCTCGATCCGTGGCAGTTCGATCCGGCCGCCGCGCGCCGCGACCTCGCGCGCCAGTTCGGCACCGCGGACCTCTCGGGCTACGGCTGCGAGGGCATGGACCGCGCGATCGGCGCGGCGGGCGCGCTCCTCGCCTATTGCCGGCATACGCAGCAATCGGCGCTGCCGCACGTGACCGGCCTGCGGGTCGAGCGCGAGAGCGAGCTGGTCGCGATGGATGCGACGACGCGCAGGAACCTCGAGATCACGGAAACGCTCGGCGGCGCCGACTCGCCCACGCTCTTCTCGCTCCTCGATCGCACGGCGACCTCGATGGGCGGCCGGCGCCTGCGCCACTGGCTGCACCATCCGCGCCGCGATCCTTCCGTCGCCGAGGCGCGCCACGCCGCGATCGGCGCGCTGCTCGATCCCGCCTCGAAGCTGCGCCACGAGCGCGTGCACGAGCTCCTCTCGGCCTGGTGCGACGTGGAGCGCATCACCGCGCGCATCGCGCTCGCGAGCGCGCGGCCGCGCGACCTCGCCGGATTGCGCGACACCCTCGCCGCGCTTGCCGCGCTGCACGAGGCGCTCGCGTCGAGCGGCCATCCGGCGCTGGAAGCGCTCGCGTCGGCGCTCGTGCCTTCCGAGGAGCCTCTCGGCGAGCTCGCGCGCACGATCCACGAGGAGCCCGCGGCGCTCGTGCGCGAGGGCGGCGTGATCCGCACCGGCCGCGACGCGCAGCTCGACGAGCTGCGCCAGATCCAGGAGGGCTGCGGCGCGTTCCTGCTCGAGATGGAGAAGCGCGAGCGGGAACGCACCGGCATCGCGAACCTGCGCGTCGAGTACAACCGCGTGCACGGCTTCTTCATCGAGGTGACGCAGGCGCAGCTCGACAAGGTCCCGGTCGAGTACAAGCGACGCCAGACGATGAAGAACGCCGAGCGCTTCATCACGCCCGAGCTCAAGGCCTTCGAGGACAAGGCGCTCGCCGCGGGCGAGCGCGCGCTCGCGCGCGAGAAGGCGCTCTACGAGGAGCTGGTCGCGTTCCTCCAGCGCCACATCGCGCGCCTGCAGGCGATCGCCGACGCGGCGGCGGAGCTGGACGCGCTCGCCGCGCTCGCCGCCTCCGCCGCGGCGCTCGGGCTCTCGCGCCCCGGGTTCACGAGCGAGGAGCGCATCGACATCGTCGAGGGCCGCCACCTCGTGGTGGAGAGCCAGGTCGAGCACTTCATCCCCAACGACACGAGCCTCGCGCGCTCGCGCCAGCTCCTGCTCATCACCGGCCCGAACATGGGCGGGAAGTCGACCTACATGCGCCAGGTCGCGCAGATCGCGCTGCTCGCCTACTGCGGCTCCTACGTGCCGGCGAAATCGGCGTGCCTCGGCCCGATCGACCGCATCTTCACGCGCATCGGCGCCTCCGACGACCTCGCGGGCGGGCGCTCCACGTTCATGGTGGAGATGACGGAGGCCGCGAACATCCTCAACAACGCGACGCCGCGAAGCCTCGTGCTGGTCGACGAGATCGGCCGCGGCACCTCGACCTTCGACGGCCTCGCGCTCGCGTACGCCATCGCGAGGCACCTCGCCGAGACGGCGCGCTGCTACACGCTCTTCGCCACGCACTACTTCGAGCTCACGCAGCTCGCGGGCGCGCTGCCCAACGTCGCCAACGTCCACCTCGACGCGATCGAGCACAAGGACCGCATCGTGTTCCTGCATCGCCTCGAGGGCGGCCCCGCGGACCGCTCGTACGGGATCCACGTCGCGCACCTCGCCGGCATCCCGAAGGACGTGGTGCGCGCGGCGCGCCGCCACCTCGCGGAGCTCGAGCGCCAGTTGCGTCCCGCCTCGTCGCAGCCGGATCTTTTCTCCGCGGCGCCCGCGGCCGCGCCCCCAGACGAAGCGCCGCACCCCGCGCTCGAAGCGCTCGACGCGCTCGACCCCGACGGCATGACGCCCAAGGAAGCCCTCGAGGCGCTCTACGCGCTGAAGAAGCTCGCGCGATGAGGTTCGCGGCGGCGGGCGCGGCGCTCGCGGCCTCGCTCCTCGCCGGCTGCGCGCTCGGGCCGGTCGCGCCCGGCGGATTCGTCTTCGGCGTGATGGGCGATACCCCGTACAACGCGCGCGAGGAGACGGCCTTCGTGGCGATGCTCGGGCGCATGGACGGCCTTTCGCTCGCCTTCGAGATCCATGTCGGGGACATCAAGGCGGGCGACCGATCGCCGTGCACCGACGATCTCTATCTCGCGCGCAAGGCCGAGTTCGATCGCTCGGCGCATCCCGTGATCCTCACGCCCGGCGACAACGACTGGACCGACTGCCGGCGCAAGAGCAACGGCGCGATGGATCCGATCGAGCGCCTCGCGCGGCTGCGCGAGATCTTCTTCGCCACGCCGGCCTCGCTCGGCCGCGAGCCGATGGCGACGGAAATGCAGTCGCGATGCCTCGCGCCCCCGCTCGCGGGGTGCGGGTGCGCGGCGCATCCGGAGAATCGCCGCTGGACGCGCGGCGGCGTCACGTTCGTCACGATCGACGTGCCGGGCAGCAACGACAACGTCGGGCACGACGCGGCGAACGACCGCGAGGCGCGCTGCCGCGGCGAGGCGAACCGCCGATGGCTCGAGGAGGCGGCGAACCTCACCGAGCGCACGCACGGCCGCGGGCTCGCCATCGCGTTGCAGGCCGATCCCTGGTCGAGCCGCAGGCCCGAGGCCTATCGCGCG
>DASUXK010000029.1:0-10089 GCA_036377935.1 Usitatibacter sp. | reverse complement strand
GCGCGGCGATCCTCACCTCGGGGCTCCTCGGCGAGAACTACGTCGGGCTCGACGCGGGCGGCGACGACGCGAAGCTCAAGGCCGGCGACCACATCACCCTCACCCAGTCGGCCGTCGTCCTGGAGCGACTGATCGGGCAGTTCCTGTTCAGCAAGGCGCAGGAGGGGCCGGCCGCCGCGGCGCCCGCCGGCGCGCTCCCCGAGCCGCCCGGCCTCGGCAAGAAGTAGCCGGAACCCGGCCTTCCGGCCGCCGGTCGAATCGCATCGACACACGAACCCACGGGGATTCCCATGCTGCTGCGTTTCCTGATGGTCCCGCTCATCGCCGCCTTCGTGCCCCTCGCCGCCGCCGCGCAGGAGGCGCCCGACGCGATGGTCAAGCGCATCGCCGACGAGATCATCGCCATCGTGAAGAGCGACAAGGACCTCAAGGCGGGCAACTCCGCGAAGGTGGTCGCGCTCGCCGAGCAGAAGGTGCTGCCGCACTTCGACTTCACGCGCATGACGCGGCTCGCGGTGGGCCGCAACTGGTCGAAGGCCACGCCCGAGCAGCGCGAGGCGCTCATCAAGGAGTTCCGCACGCTCCTCGTGCGCACGTACTCGAACTCGCTGCACCAGTACCAGAACCAGAAGATCGACGTGAAGCCGCTGCAGGCCTCGCCGGGCGACGAGGACGTGCTGGTGCGCACCGCGGTGATCCAGGAAGGCGGCCCGCCGATCCCGATCGACTACCGCATGGAGAAGACGAAGGAGGGCTGGAAGGTGTACGACGTGGTGGTGGACGGCGCCTCGCTCGTGACCACCTATCGCGGCTCGTTCAACGAGCAGATCCAGCGCGCCGGCATCGACGGGCTGCTGAAGACGCTGCAGGAGCGCAACCGCTCGCTCGCGGGCGACGCGAAATCCGCATCCAAGTGAACGCCGTCGCCAACACCGAGTCGCTGCGGCTCACCGGCGCGCTCGACTTCGAGACGCTCCCCGGCGTGATCGCCGAGAGCGAGAAGTTCGTCGCGCGCACCGACCTTCCCGAGCGCGTCTGCATCGATTTCTCGGGCGTGACGAACGTCGATTCGTCCGCGGTGGCCCTGCTCCTCGAGTGGCGCCGCCGCGCGCAGGAGCGCAACGTCGCGCTCGATTTCGTGAAGCTCCCCCCCAACCTGCTCGCCCTCGCCCAGCTCTACGGCGTGGCGGAGATCATCCAGCCCCACGTGCGCGGCGACGCGCCGTGAGCGCGCCGGGGCCCGCGGTCGAGGCGCGCGCGGTACGCAAGCGCTTCGGCGCGGTGCGCGCGCTCGAGGGCGTCTCGCTCGCGGTCGAGCGCGGCGAGTTCTTCGGGCTGCTGGGCCCGAACGGCGCGGGCAAGACCACGCTCATCTCGGCCCTCGGCGGCCTCGCGATCCCCGACTCCGGCACGCTCGCCGTGATGGGCCACGACGTGCGCGCCGACTACCGCGCCGCGCGCCGCGCGCTCGGGATCGTCCCGCAGGAGATCGTCTTCGATCCCTTCTTCACCGTGCGCGAGACGCTGGAGTTCCAGTCCGGCTACTTCGGCCTGCGCTCGAACGGCGCGTGGATCGACGAGCTCCTCGCGCGCCTCGGGCTGTCCGCGAAGGCCGGCGCCAACATGCGCAGCCTCTCGGGCGGAATGAAGCGGCGCGTGATGGTCGCGCAGGCCCTCGTGCACCGCCCGCCCGTGATCGTGCTCGACGAGCCTACCGCGGGCGTGGACGTGGAGCTGCGCCAGGCGCTATGGGCGTTCGTGAAGGACCTCAACCAGGCGGGCCACACGATCATCCTCACCACGCACTACCTCGAGGAGGCGCAGCAGCTCTGCAACCGCATCGCGATGATGAAGGAAGGACGCGTCGTGGCGCTCGACTCCACCGCGAGCCTGCTGTCGCGCTTCTCGGAGCGCGTCCTGCGGGTGAAGCTCGCCGCCGGCACGCTGCCCGGCGACCTCGCGAGCGATTCCACGCGCGACGCGGCGGGCTGGTGGCGCATGCCGATCGCCGACATGGCGCACGTCGAGCGCTCGCTCGCGCGCCTGCGCGAGGCGGGCGCCGCGGTGGAGGCGCTCGAGGTGGCGGAGCCCGAGCTCGAGGAGGTGTTCGTGCGCATCATGCACCGCGACGAGGCGGTGCCGTTCCCGCCGTGAGCGGCTTTCCGGCGCTCCTGAGGAAGGAGGTGCTGCGCTTCTGGAAGGTGAGCTTCCAGACGGTGGCGGCACCCGTGGTCTCCGCGCTCCTCTACCTGCTGGTCTTCTCGCACGCGCTCGCGGGGCACGCGGAGGCGTTCCCCGGCGTGCCCTACGCGGCCTTCCTGGTGCCGGGGCTCGCGATGATGGCGATGCTGCAGAACGCGTTCGCCAACAGCTCCTCGTCGATCATCCAGTCGAAGATCACCGGCAACATCGTGTTCATCCTGCTGCCCCCGCTCGCGCCCGCGGAGATCTTCCTCGCGTACCTCCTCGCGGCGATGCTGCGCGCGCTTGTCGTGGGGGCGGGCGTCTTCGCGGCGACGCTGTGGCTGGTCCCGGTGCCGGTGCACCATCCGCTCTGGGCGCTCGCCTTCGCCGCGATGGGCGCGGGGCTGCTCGCCACGCTCGGCGTCCTCGCCGGGATATGGGCCGAGAAATTCGACCAGCTCGCGGCGTTCCAGAACTTCCTCGTGATGCCGCTCACGTTCCTCGCGGGCGTCTTCTACTCGGTGAAGACGCTTCCGCCCGTCTGGCGGGCGGTCTCGCACCTGAACCCGTTCTTCTACGCGGTGGACGGCTTCCGCTACGGCTTCTTCGGGCAGTCGGACGTCGCTCCCGCGGCGAGCCTCGCGTTTGCGGCGGGCGCCTTCGCTGTCCTATCATGTTCGACCCTGTATCTCCTCGCCCGGGGCTGGAAGCTCCGGCACTAGCGCCGCCATGGTCGAGCCCCGGTCCATCGAAGAATCGATCCGCGCAGGATTGCCCTGCACGCACCTCGAGGTGCGCGGCGACGGCGCCCATTTCGAGGCGCTGGTCGTGAGCCCCGAGTTCGCGGGACTGAACCGGGTGCGGCGCCACCAGCTCGTGTACGCGGCGCTCGGCGATCGCATGCGCGAGGAGATCCACGCCCTGTCCATGCAGACCCTTTCCCCCGACGAGTGGGCGGCTCGCTGAACTGAAACGGCCCGCGCGGCGGGCCTCGCAAAATCATGCAGAAGCTTTCCATCCACGGCGGCGTGCCGCTCTCGGGCGAGATTCGCGTCGCCGGCGCGAAGAACGCGGCGCTCCCGATCCTCGCCGCCTCGCTCCTCGCGGCCGGGCCGATGCGCGTGACCAACGTGCCGGAGCTGAACGACGTCGGCACGATGATCAAGCTGCTCGGCCGCATGGGGGTCGCCGCGCGGCGCGATGCGCACGTGGTCGAGCTCGACGCGAGCGTGGTCTCGGAGCCCTTCGCCCCCTACGAGCTGGTGAAGACGATGCGCGCCTCGATCCTCGCGCTGGGGCCGCTCACCGCCCGCTTCGGCGAGGCGCGCGTGTCGCTGCCCGGCGGCTGCCAGATCGGCGAGCGCCCGGTGGACCTGCACATCAAGGGGCTCACCGCGATGGGCGCCGCCATCTCGATCGAGGAGGGCTACATCCACGCGAGGGCGGCGCGCCTGAAGGGCGCGCGGATCTTCCTCGATACCGTCACCGTGACCGGGACGGAGAACCTGATGATGGCGGCCTGCCTCGCCGAGGGCGAGACGGTGCTGGAGAACGCGGCGCGCGAGCCGGAGGTCGTGGACCTCGCCCGCTGCCTCTCGGCGATGGGCGCGCGCATCCGCGGCGCGGGCACGGACCTCATCGCCATCGAGGGCGTCGGGCGGCTGCGCGGCGTGGAGTATCCGGTCATGGCCGACCGCATCGAGGCGGGCACCCTCCTCGCCGCGGCGGCGGCGACGCGCGGCGAGGTGACGCTCACCCAGGCGCCGGTCGCGAGCCTGGACGCCGTGATGGAGAAGCTGCGCGAGGCGGGCGCCGAGGTCGAGGCGGGGACGGACCGCATCCGCTTGCGCATGAAGGCGCGGCCGAAGGCGGTGTCGCTGCGCACCGCGCCCTATCCCGGCTTCCCCACCGACATGCAGGCGCAGCTCATCGCGCTCAACACGGTCGCCGAGGGCGCCGCCTCCGTGACGGAGACGATCTTCGAGAACCGGTTCATGCACGTGCAGGAGCTGCGGCGCCTCGGCGCGAAGATCCGCATCGAGGGCAACACCGCCATGGTGCAGGGGGTCGAGCATCTCACCGGGGCGATGGTGATGGCGACCGACCTGCGCGCCTCGGCGAGCCTCGTCATCGCGGGCCTCGTCGCGCAGGGCGGCACCGTGATCGACCGCATCTACCACCTCGACCGCGGCTACGAGCGCATCGAGGAGCGCCTCGGCGCCCTCGGCGCGCGCATCGCCCGCGTATCCTGACCGCCATGGCGCCGACGCAGACCACGCTCGCCCTCGCCAAGGGGCGCATCTTCGACGAGACGCTGCCGCTGCTCGCGGCGGCGGGCATCCGGCCTTCCGAGGACCCCGAAACCTCGAGGAAGCTCATCCTCGCCACCAACCGGCCGGGCCTGCGGCTGATCCTCGTGCGCGCGGCCGACGTGCCGACCTACGTGCAGTACGGCGCGGCGGACCTGGGCGTGGCGGGCTTCGACCTCCTCGCCGAGCACGGCGGCCAGGGCCTCTACCAGCCGCTCGACCTGGGCATCGCGCGCTGCCGCCTGGTGGTCGCCGTCCCCGAGGGCTTCGACTACGCCGCGGCGGTGAAGCGCGGCGCGCGGCTGCGCGTGGCGACCAAGTACGTCGCGACCGCCCGCGAGCACTTCGCGGCGAAGGGCATGCACGTGGACCTCATCAAGCTGTACGGCTCGATGGAGCTCGCGCCGCTCGTGGGCCTCGCCGACGCCATCGTGGACCTCGTCGACACCGGCAGCACGCTCAGGGCGAACCGCCTGCGCGCCGTCGAGGACATCCTCGCCGTCTCCAGCCGGCTGATCGTGAATCCCGCCGCGCTCAAGCTGCGGCGCGAGGCGCTCGCGCCGCTCATCGAGGCGCTGGCGCGCGCGAGCCGGGAGGCCGCGGGGCGAGCGGAGGGCGCGCATGGTTGAGCCGCGCAGGCTTTCCTCGGACGCGCCGGGGTTCGAGCGCGAGCTCGAGCGGCTCCTCGCGTTCGAGGGGGCGCAGGACGAAAGCGTCGAGCGCGCGACCGCGGCGATCCTCGACGACGTGCGCGATCGCGGCGACGCGGCGCTCATGGAGTACACCGCGCGCTTCGATCGCTGGAGCCCCGCCTCCGTGGCCGCGCTCGAGGTGCCGCTGGAGCAGGCGCGCGCGGCCCTCGATTCGCTGCCTTCGGCCGTGCGCGAGGCGCTTCGGGTCGCCGCGGAGCGCATCCGCACGTACCACGAGCGCCAGCGCCTCGAATCGTGGCGGGTGGAGGAATCCGACGGCACGGTGCTCGGCCAGCAGGTGACGCCGCTCGACCGCGTGGGGCTGTACGTGCCGGGAGGGAAGGCCGCCTATCCCTCCTCGGTGCTCATGAGCGCGGTGGCGGCCAAGGTGGCGGGCGTGCCCGAGCTCGTGATGGTGACGCCCACGCCGGAAGGAACGCTCAACGCGCCGGTGATCGCCGCGGCCGCGCTCGCCGGCGTCGACCGCATCGTGCGCGTCGGCGGGGCGCAGGCGATCGGCGCGCTCGCCTACGGGACCGCCACGATCCCCGCCGTCGACAAGATCGTGGGGCCGGGCAACGCCTACGTCGCCGCGGCCAAGCGGCGCGTCTTCGGCCGCGTGGGCATCGACATGGTGGCCGGGCCCTCGGAAGTGCTGGTGATCGCGGATTCCTCGGCGCACCCCGACTGGGTCGCGATGGACCTCTTCTCGCAGGCCGAGCACGACGAGATCGCGCAGGCGATCCTGCTCACGCCCGACGCGGGGCTGCTCGAGGCCGTCGCGCGCTCCATGGAGCGCCAGGCGGCCGCCATGCCGCGGCTTGCGATCATCGCCGCCTCGCTCGCCTCGCGCGGCGCTCTCATCCGCGTGCGCGACCTCGACGAGGCGTGCGCGCTCGCCAACCGGATCGCGCCCGAGCACCTGGAGCTCGCCGTGGCCGATCCCGAGGCGCTGCTGCCGCGCATCCGCCACGCCGGGGCGATCTTCCTCGGGCACTACGCTTCCGAGTCGCTGGGCGATTACTGCGCGGGCCCCAACCACGTGCTCCCCACGTCGCGCACGGCTCGTTTCTCTTCCGCGCTGGGCGTCTACGACTTCCAGAAGCGCTCGAGCCTCATCGCGGTCTCGCGGCCCGGTGCGCAGCGCCTGGGGCCGATCGCCTCCGCGCTCGCGCGCGCCGAGGGCCTCGAGGCGCATGCGCGCAGCGCCGAGTGGCGGCTGGGTTCCGGGCGCGATGAGTAAAGGCGCCGATTCGCTGGTGCGCCCGGAGATCCGCGCGCTGGCGGCGTATCACGTCGCGCCCGCGGCGGGCATGGTGAAGCTCGACGCGATGGAGAACCCGTACGCGCTCCCGGCGGATCTCGCGCGCGAGATGGGCGAGCGCCTCGCGCAGGTCGCCGTGAACCGCTATCCGGATCCCACGGCGGCCGGCCTCAAGGCGCGGCTGCGCGAGGCGATGGCGGTGCCCGCGCACCTCGAGCTCGTGCTCGGCAACGGCTCCGACGAGATCCTGCAGATGATCGCGATGGCGGTGGCGCGGCCCGGCGCGGTGGCCCTCGCCCCCGAGCCCTCGTTCGCGATGTACCGTATGAGCGCGATCGCGTGCGGCCTGCGCTACGCGGGCGTCGCGCTCGCGCCGGACTTCTCGCTCGACGAGGGCGCGCTCATGGAAGCCCTGGGGCGCGAGCGGCCCGCGGTCACCTGGATCGCGTATCCCAACAACCCGACGGGCAACCTGTTTTCGCGCGAGGCGATCCTGCGTATCGTCGCCGCTTCGCCGGGCCTCGTGGTGGTGGACGAGGCCTACTACCCGTTCTCCGCGGGCGCGACGCTGCTCGCCGAGGTGGGGCGGCATCCGAACCTGGTCCTGGTGCGCACGGTGTCGAAGCTGGGGCTCGCGGGCCTTCGGCTGGGCGCGGCGATCGTGCCGCCCGACTGGGCCGCGGAGCTCGAGAAGCTGCGCCTTCCCTACAACGTGAACGTGCTCTCGATGGCGGCCGCGGAGCTCCTGCTCGACCGCCGCGACGTGCTCGACCGCCAGGCGGCCGCCATCGTGTCGGAGCGCGCGCGACTCGAGGCGGGGCTCGACGCCATCCCCGGCGTGAGGCGCTTTCCCAGCGCGGCGAACTTCGTGCTGGTCCGCGTCCCCGACGCGCCGCGCGCCTTCGAGCGCCTGAAGGGCCGTGGTATATTGGTCCGCAACTTCCACGGCTCGCATCCCCTGCTCGAGCACTGCCTGAGGCTCACGGTCGGCACTCCCGACGAGAACGCGCGGCTCCTCGAAGCCCTCGCCCCGGCCATCGCCTGAACCCCCATGCGCAAGGCGGAAATCCAACGCGACACGAAGGAGACGAAGGTGCACGTCGCGCTCGACCTCGACGGCACGGGCAAGGCGCGCCTCGCCTCCGGCATTCCGTTCCTCGACCACATGCTCGACCAGGTCGCGCGCCACGGCGCCATCGACCTCGAGGTGGAGGCGAAGGGCGACCTCGAGATCGACGCGCACCACACCGTGGAGGACATCGGCATCACGCTCGGCATGGCGATGGCGAAGGCGCTCGGCGACAAGAAGGGCATCCGGCGCTACGGCCACGCGTACGTCCCGCTCGACGAGGCGCTTTCGCGCGCGGTGGTGGACTTCTCGGGCCGGCCCGGCCTGGAGTTCCACGTCGGCTTCAAGCGCGCGCGCGTGGGCGAGTTCGACGTGGACCTCACCCACGAGTTCTTCCAGGGCTTCGTGAACCACGCGCTCGCCACCGTGCACATCGACAACCTGCGCGGCGACAACGCGCACCACCAGTGCGAGACGGTGTTCAAGGCGTTCGCGCGCGCCGTTCGCATGGCGGTGGAGCTCGACCCCCGGGCGGCCGGCAGCGTGCCGTCGACCAAAGGAACCCTCTAGGCCCCTCACGGCGGCTTCGCGCCCGTCCATGGCAATGCGCATCGCGATCGTCGACTACGGCATGGGCAACCTGCGCTCGGTGCAGAAGGCGCTCGCCCACGTCGCGCCCGGCGCGCAGGTCGACATCACCGCGGACCCCCAGGCGATCCGGCGCGCGGACCGGGTGGTCTTCCCCGGCCAGGGCGCCATGCCCGACTGCATGCGCTCGCTCAACGAGAGCGGGCTCGGGGAGGCGGTGCGTGATGCCGCGCGCGCCCGGCCCTTCCTCGGGCTTTGCATCGGCCAGCAGATGCTCTTCGAGAGGAGCGCCGAGGGCGACACGCCCGGGCTCGCGCTCCTGCCCGGGCGCGTCCTCGGCTTCGAGAGCACGCGCGAGCGCCGCGCCGCCGGCTACAAGATCCCCCACATGGGCTGGAACGAGGTGTGGCAGGCGGGGCCGCACGCGCTGTGGCGCGGCATCGCCGACGGCGCCCGCTTCTATTTCGTGCACAGCTACTACTGCGAGCCGGCGCTGCCGGCGCTCACCGCCGCCACCACCCGCTATCCCGACGCCTTTACCTCGGCCATCGCGCGCGATAATATTTTCGCGACGCAGTTCCATCCCGAGAAGAGCAGCGCAGCGGGGCTCACGCTACTCGGCAATTTCGCCACCTGGAATCCCTGAGGTTCCGCTCCCCGCATCCATGCTGATCATCCCCGCGATCGACCTGAAGGACGGACAGTGCGTGCGGCTCGAGCAGGGCCGCATGGACAAGGCCACCGTGTTCTCCGGCAAGCCCGGCGAGACCGCCTCGCAGTGGGCGGGCCAGGGCGCGAAGCGCCTGCACGTGGTCGACCTGAACGGCGCCGTGGCCGGCAAGCCGCGCAACGAGTCCGCCGTGAAGGAGATCGTCGCCGCGGTCGATTCCGAGGTGCCGATCCAGCTCGGCGGCGGCATCCGCGACCTCGAGACCATCGAGCGCTACCTCGACGACGGCGTGTCCTACGTCATCATCGGCACCGCCGCGGTGAAGAACCCGGGCTTCCTCCACGAGGCGTGCGACGCGTTTCCGGGGCACATCATGGTCGGGCTGGACGCCCGGGACGGCAAGGTCGCCACCGACGGCTGGTCCAAGCTCACCAAGCACGACGTGATCGACCTCGCGAAGCGCTTCCAGGACTACGGCGTGGAGGCGGTGATCTACACCGACATCGGCCGCGACGGGATGATGACCGGCGTGAACATCGAGGCGACCGTGCGCCTCGCGCAGGCGCTCGCCGTCCCGGTCATCGCGAGCGGCGGCCTCAACGACCTGGACGACATCCGCAAGCTGCGCGCGGTCGAGTCCGAAGGCGTCAGCGGCTGCATCGCCGGGCGCGCCATCTACGAGGGCCGGCTCGATTTCGCCGCGGCGCTGAAGGTGGCGGCGGGCGAATCCTGAGCGGGGCCCCGAAGATGGGTCTCGCCAAGCGCATCATTCCCTGCCTCGACGTGCACGCCGGCCGCGTGGTGAAGGGCGTGAACTTCGTGCGCCTGCGCGACGCCGGCGACCCGGTGGAGATCGCGCGCCGCTACGACGAGGCGGGCGCCGACGAGCTCGCCTTCCTCGACATCACGGCCTCGAGCGACGCGCGCGACACGATCGTGAACGTGATCGAGCGCGTGGCCGACCAGGTCTTCATCCCGCTCACCGTCGGCGGCGGCGTGCGCTGCGTCGAGGACGTGCGCAAGATCCTCAACGCCGGCGCGGACAAGGTGAGCATCAACACCTCCGCGGTCGAGAACCCCGCGCTGGTGGAGCAGGCGGCGCGCCGCTTCGGCTCGCAGGCGATCGTGGTCGCGGTCGACGCGCGCCAGTCGTCGCCCGGCCGCTGGGAAGTGTTCACCCATGGCGGGCGCAAGGCGCGCGGCCTCGACGTGGTCGAGTGGGCCGAGGCGATGGCCGGGCGCGGGGCGGGCGAGCTGCTGCTCACCAGCATGGACCGCGACGGCACCAAGAGCGGCTTCGACCTCGAGCTCAC
>DASUXK010000028.1:0-3103 GCA_036377935.1 Usitatibacter sp. | reverse complement strand
GGAGCGATCACGGACATCACCGAGCAGCAGCAGCTCGAAGAGCGCCTGCGGCAGGCGGAGCGCCTGGAGTCCGTGGGGGTGTAGCGGTGGATGCGCGCGAGGAGGCGGCGGTCGCACCATTCGATCACGCGTGCGCCGGGGGTGAAGCGGCCGCGGAGGATTCGTCCCTGCGATTCGAGCGCGAGGAGGTCGGTGGAGATCCCGGAAAGGGAGATTTCGGTCACGGGGCCCAGCACTTCGAGGCGGCTCGCGAGGAGCTCGACCGGATCGTCGTCCGCGCGCTCGTGGGCGAGCCAGGCGCCGTCCTTCTTCACGGCGCGGGGGCCGAGTTGCGCGAGCAGCTCGCGCCATCCTTGCGCGAGCTCCGATTCCCGGATGTAGCCGGCCACCATGAGCGCGTCGTACATCTCGTCGGGCGTGTTCGCGAGGGGCCAGGCTTCCCGGCGCACGCGCTCGATGGCGGCGGGATCGAGGGCGCCGAGGTCGTCGGCGCTGCGCACCTCGGTCGCGCGGCGCGTGTAGACCGCGCGCGTCCGGCGCTCCTCGAGCGGCGCATCGTCGAGGAAGGTGTACACCGCGGAGTTTAGGAGCTCGTGCGAGAGCACCGAGGGCTCGGGAAGGTCGCGCGCGACGGTGCGGATCTCGCCCGCCCACAGCCGCTCGAGCACGCGCTCGAGGCCCTTCGCGTCGACCGCTTCCTCGAGCGCATCACGAAGGGCCTGGTTCACCAGCGGATGGTCGGGCACCTCGCGCGCGCCCTGCAGGTTGTCCTGGCAGGCGACCGCGTCCGGGAACACCGCCTGCAGCACGTCCTCGCTCGCCATGCGCTGCACCTGGTTCGGCACGCGCGCCCCGCCGCGATTGCGCGGCACGGCGAGGGCGAGGGTCGAGCTCCAGCGCCAGCGCGTCTCGAACACCGGCGATTGCAGGATCGCCTGCGTGAGCGTCTCGCGCACCGTGTTCGGATGCAGGTAGCGGAAGACTTCGTCCAGGGGGAACGAGTGCACCTCGGAGAGCGAGAGGATCAGGCCTTCCTCGGTGGCCGCGGCCTGCAGCTCGAAGTTGAAGCCCTGGCAGAACTTCTTGCGCAGCGCGAGCCCCCAGGCGCGCATGATGCGGCTGCCGAAGGGCGCGTGCAGGACGAGCTGCATGCCGCCGGATTCGTCGAAGAAGCGCTCGAGGGCGATGACGTCCTTGGTGGGCACGACGCCCAGCGCGCGCTTGGCCGCATCGAGATAGGCGGCGATTTGGGAGGCGGCAGACTGGGAGAGGAAGTAGTCGCGTTGCAGCATCGGCACGGGATCTTGCGCGGCATCGACCGCCGAACGCAGCCGCGACACCGCGGCGCTCATCTCGTCGCTGCGGGCCGGGGCCTCGCCGAGCCAGAAGGGCATCGAGGGCGGCTGGCCCTGGGCGTCGGCGACGCGGACCACGCCGTTGCCGATCTTCAGGATCTTCCAGGACGTGTTGCCGAGCTGGAACACGTCGCCCGGGAGCGACTCGACGGCGAAGTCCTCGTTCACCGTGCCGACGACGTGCCCGTCGGGCTCGAGCAGCACCTTGTAGTCGAACACCTCGGGGATCGCGCCGCCGTTCACGATGGCGGTCATGCGCGAGCCCTTGCGGGCGCGCAGCTTCGCGTCGAGCGTGTCGTGGTGGACCAGCGCCGCGCGCCGCCCGCGTCGCGTGGCGAAGCCGCGCGCGAGCATCTCGACGATCTCCATGTACTTCGCGCGCTCGAGGTCGCGGTAGGGATAGGCGCGGCGGACGAGGTCGAGCAGCGCGTCCTCGCCCCACTCCTCCTCGGCCGCGACTTCGGCGACGACCTGCTGCGCGAGCACGTCCAGCGGCGCGTCGGGGATTTCGACGCGATCGAGCTCGCCGTCGTGGACGGCGCGCACCATCGCCGCGCATTCGACGAGGTCGTCGCGCGTGAGCGGGAAGATGCGGCCCTTGGGCGTGCCATGGATCGAGTGCCCCGAGCGCCCGACCCGTTGCAGCAGGGTCGCGATGCGATGCGGCGAGGAGACCTGGCACACGAGGTCCACATGGCCGATGTCGATGCCCAGCTCGAGCGAGGCGGTGGCGACGAGCACCTTGAGCCGCCCCTCGCGCAGCCGATGCTCCGCATCGAGGCGCGTCTCCTTCGAGAGGCTCCCATGGTGGGCCGCCACGTTCTCCGCGCCCAGGCGCTCCGAGAGCTGGTGCGCCATGCGCTCGGCCAGGCGCCGGGTGTTCACCGTGATGAGCGTGGTGCGGTGCCGGCCGATGAGCTCCACGAGGCGGTCGTAGATCTCCTTCCACACTTCGTGCGACATCACCGCCTCGAGGGGCGAGCCCGGCACCTCGACCGCGAGGTCCATCGCGCGCTTGTGGCCGCGATCGACGATCGTGCACGGCTCGCTCGTGAGGAAGCGCGCGACTTCCTCGATCGGCTTCTGCGTGGCGGAAAGGCCGATCCGCTGCAGCTTGCGCCCGCAGGCGTGGTCCAGCCGCTCGAGGGTGAGGGCGAGGTGCGCGCCGCGCCGCGACTGGAGCACCGCGTGGATCTCGTCCACGATCACCGTGCGTGCGCTGCGCAGCATCTCGCGCGAGCGTTTCGCCGTGAGCAGGAGGTAGAGCGACTCGGGCGTCGTGACGAGGATGTGCGGAGGCGTGCGCAGCATCGCGGCGCGCTCGCCCTGCGGCGTATCGCCGCTTCGCACCGCGGCGGTGATCTTCGCGGCCGCGTAGCCCATCGATTCCGCGATCGCGCGGATCTCGCGCCGAGGCTCGGCGAGGTTCTTGTGGATGTCGGCGGACAGGGCCTTCAACGGCGAGACGTAGATGACGCGGACTTCGTCGGGAAGATCCCCCTCGACCGCCTCGCGGAAGAGCCGGTCGATGGCGGTGAGGAACGCCGCGAGCGTCTTGCCCGAGCCGGTGGGCGCCGCGATGAGCGTGTGCTCACCCCGCCGGATCGCGCTCCATCCCTCGGCCTGCGCGGGCGTGGGCGCGCCGAAGCGGCCCTCCCACCAGCGGCGGAGGACGGGATGGAAGTCGGCGGGAAGCAAGGGGGAGGTCTCCAAAGCGGACAAATGCGGGGTGCCGATTCGAAATGCAA
>DASUXK010000027.1:0-7366 GCA_036377935.1 Usitatibacter sp. | reverse complement strand
CGCCATGCGCGGGCCGAGGATGTCGGAGAACTGCGCGATCAGCAGGTGCTGCGTCTGGTCGCGCCCGAGCACCACGCTGCCGATCGTGATGGCCACGATCAGCAGCGGCGCCATCGAGAAGAGCGTGTAGAAGGCGAGCGCCGCGCCCATGCTGCCGGCGCCGTCGTCGAGCCAGCCCTGGACGGAGCGCTTGGCGAGGCGCCACGCTTCGGCGAGGAGGGACATGGCGCGCTCAGCCGGCCGGGGGCGGCACGACGGCCGGGTCGCGGCCTTTCACGATGCGGCGCGCGCGCGCGACCATCGCATCGTCCTCGCGCGCGAAATCCGAGTTCGCCGCGTCCTGGACGCGGTGCGATCCGGAGCTGCGCGCGTACTCCCGGGTGAACTCCGCGCCGAAGAAGAAGATCTGCGCCGAGTAGTACACCCACATCACCACGACGACCAGCGTCCCGGCCGCCCCGTACGAGGAGGCGACCGCGCTGCGGCCGAGGTACAGCCCGATCAGGAACTTGCCGACCCAGAAGAGCACGGCGGTCACGAGCGAGCCCCACCACACGTCGTCCCACTCGATGCGCACGCTGGGCAGCAGCTTGAAGACGAGCGCGAAGAGGCCGGTGGTCACCGCGATCGACGCGGCGAACTCGATCGTCCGCATCACGGCCACCGTGCCGCCGAGGAAGCCGCCGAGGTACGAGAGCGCGGCGCTCACCACCAGCGAGACGAGGAGCAGGAAGCCGATCGCGACGATCAGCCCGAAGGAGAGGAAGCGCGCGCGGACCATGCCCCAGAGCCCGCCGCCCTTCTTCGGCTTGCAGTGCCAGATGCGGTCGAGGTCGAGCCGCAGCTCCCCGAACACGGTGGTCGCGCCGACGGCGAGGGTGGCGAGGCTCACGGCGGTGGCGATGAGGCCGTCCTTCTGCGTCGCGGTCGCGTCGAGCAGCGACTTCACGCCGCGCGCGCCGGTCTCGCCGAGCAGGCCCGAGACTTCCGAGAGCAGGAGCTGCTGCGCCTGGTCGTGGCCGATCGCGAGCCCCGCGATGGCGATGACGAGCACGAGGAGCGGCGCGAGCGAGAAGAGCGTGTAGAAAGCGAGCGCGGCGCCCATGCTCGGCGCCGCATCCGCGACCCATCCCCGGTACGCGGACTTGAAGAGGCTTGCGAACTCGCGAAGTCGCTGCATCATGACGTTTTCGAGAAAATCCCGCCGTACTGGTTCCGCGGCCCGCGCCGCCCTCCCGAAGTCCTACGCGCAACTCAGGACGCTCCGACACCCCGTCCGCGGCGCTCCGGCTAAAGTCGTGCTCCTCACATCCGCAGCGAGAGATCCACCCGATGGACGAACCGCATTTCTTCGCCGACGTCGACCTGCCCTTCCACGTGTGGGTGCGCGAGGGACGGCGCTGGGTGCTGCGCGACGCCGCGCCGCGCCTGCTGCGCGAGGCGTCCCCGCGCGATGGTGAGGGCGCGGGCGCCGAGGCGGGCGCGCGCCGCTGACCGGCGCCCACCACCGGCCCATCTTGCGACGGCGCGAGCCACGCTTCCATCAGCGAACCGGCACGCGCTTGTAGGCGCGGCCCTACGGCGGCGTGCGCCTCTCCTACGCGAGGAACCTCGCGCCGCCGACACCCTTGTCGCTGGGGCCCGACTACAGTGGGACGCAAGAATTCATCGGAGCGGCGCACATGGATACGCAACGCTCGTTCGAAGCGCCCCGCGGCGACTTGCTCGTCGCACCCCCGCCGGTCGTGCACGAGACGGTGCCCGGGTATCGTCCGGGCCATGCCTGGATGCCCGGCTACTGGGACTGGAAGAACGGCCACCATGTCTGGATCGCGGGCCATTGGGACGCCACGCGACACGGCTGCCACTGGCGACGCCATCGCTGGCTGCAATGCGAGGGCCGCTGGCACCTCGAGCCCGGCGCCTGGGTGGTCGACGATCTCGATTCGCCGGGGAAGCGCGAACGGCTGCAAGGGGAGGTGGCGCTATGACGCTCAAGGGATATCCGCTGGGCCTCCCCGCCCCCCGATCCGCTGCTGCGCTCGGGACAGGAACCGGAGCCGGTCGCGCAGCCGGCGTTCCCCGGCGCTTCGCTCGGCCACCCGCGCGACGCCCGCGCCCAGCGACCGGGTGACGCGCGGGATGTCGGCCGGCGCGTAGGCGCGCGCCTACGGCACCGCTACAATGGGGCACGCCATGTCCGTCGCCCCCGCCCACGCCTCGGTCGCCTTCCTGCGCATCTCGCGCTTCGCCTCGCTTCCGGTCGGCGAGCAGGCGGCGCTCAAGGAGGATCTCGAAGCCCGGGCCCGCGAGGCGATCGGGCGCCTGCCCGAGGCCGACCGCGCGGTCCTCGACATGGACGACGGCCTCGCGCTGGTGCTCTTCGGCGACGCCTCGCGCGCGCTCGACGTGGCGCAATCGGTCGCGGGCCACAGCGTCGATCCGCTGCAGGTGGGAATCAACTACGGGCCGCTCGCGCTCACCGCGAAGGGAGCGGAGGGCCGCGTGTTCGGCGACGGCCTCGCGGCCGCCGCGGCCGCCGCGCGCTTCGCGACCTCCGAGCGCCCGCTCGTCACGCACGAATTCCTTCGCGCGCTGCAGTCGGGCGATCCCTCGCGCGCCGAGGGCTTCTCGCCCGCCGGCGACTTCACCGACACGCGCGTGCGCATGCACTCGCTCTACGCGCCCGATCCGGCCAAGGTCGGCGCGAAGCGCCGGCGCATGCTGCGGCACACGGCGGCCGGCATCGCCGCGCTCCTGCTCGTGGGCTTCGCGATCCGCCTCGTGCATCACCGGTTCTTCCCGCCGGAGCCGGCGCTGGTGTCGCTCGCCATCAAGCCGCGCGGCGAGATCGTCGTCGACGGCGTGGTCCGCGGACGCGCGCCGCCATTGACGCGCCTGGAGCTGGAGCCCGGCCGCCACGTCGTCACCGTGCGTCATCCCGGCTTCCCGCCCTACGAGGTCTCGATCGACGTGAAGCCCGGGGAGCGCCGGACGATCGCCCACGTCTTCAGCGCCCCGCGCCCGGAGAGGAAGGGCGGATTCTGGCGCGAGCTCAAGCGCAGCTTCGGGGGATCGTGATGGCCGTCACCGACGCGCCGGTGCAGTTCGGGCGGTTCCGCGTGATGGGCGAGCTCGGCCGCGGCGCGATGGGCGTCGTGTACCGCGCCGAGGACACGATGCTCGGGCGCATCGTGGCGATCAAGACCATCGCGCTCGCGGGCTCGAGCGGCGAGGAGCGCGACCAGCACGAGGCCCGCTTCCTGCAGGAGGCGCGCGCCGCCGCGCGCATCAGCCATCCCGCCGTGATCACCATCTACGAGATGGGACGCGAAGGCGACGTCGCGTTCATGGCGATGGAGCTCCTCGAAGGCGTGGACCTGCGCGCCCTCATCCGCGACGCGAGCCTCGCGCCCTCGCAGGCGCTCACCATCGCGGCGACCGTCGCCGAAGGCCTCGCGTGCGCGCACGAGCAGGGCATCGTGCACCGCGACGTGAAGCCCGGGAACATCATGGTGCTGCCCGACGGGCGCGTGAAGATCATGGACTTCGGCATCGCGCGCCCGCTCGAGCCCACCGTCAAGACGCAGACCGGCCTGCTGCTCGGCTCCCCGCAGTACATGTCGCCCGAGCAGATCGTGGGCCAGCCCTTCGACCACCGCGCCGACATCTTCTCGCTGGGCCTCGTGCTCTACGAGATGCTCACCGGATCGCGTCCCTTCGCGGGCGAGGACCTGGGCGAGCTCACCTTCAAGGTCGCCAACATGCCGGCGACCCCGCCGAGCCACATCGTGCGCTCGCTGCCCGCTGTGGTGGACCTCATCGTGGCGCGCGCGCTGAAGAAGAAGCCCGAGGAGCGCTACGCCTCGGCCGCGGACCTGGCGCGCGACCTGTGGGCGGCGATTCCCGAGGTGAAGGCCGCCGAGGCCGAGCGGCTTTCGCGCGCGGAATCGACCACGGTTCCCATCGGTGGGGCGAGCGACGCGACGCAGGGGGATTCCCGGCCGCTCGCCGCGCGCGAGGAAACGCCCGAGCTGCGGCCCTCGCCGCGTTTCGATTCGGACAAGGCGCTCGCGCGCCTGCCGGTGATGTCGGCCGAGGGAGACCTCGCTCGCGACGGCACCGACGGCACGCCGCGGCCGCGCAACGTCCTCGTGCGCCGCGTCGATCCCGCGGTCGCGCTGCAGGTCGCCGTCTTCGCCGTCGCCGCGCTCGCCGCCGCCGCCATCGCCCTCGGTTGACTTCGCGCGGTGGCGGGCACAGCATGCCCGCTCCACCGCAAGTCCCGAGGAGGATGCCATGAGCCGCACTCGCATCGCCCGCCTCGCCGCGGGCCTCGCCTCGCTGCTGTTCGCCCCGATCCTCTCCTTCGCCGCAAGCCCGCGAGATACCGCGCCCGTCGGCTTCCTCGAGGCGCAGCGCTTCGCGACGCTCCCCGCCGACGTGCGCTTCCCCGAAGGCATCGCGGCGAACCCCGCCACGGGCGACCTCTTCGTTTCGACATTCGATTTCGGCCCCGTCTCGAACAAGCTCGTGCGGCTCTCGCACGACGGCAAGGTCGAGGCGATCCGCGACTTCGCGGGAACGCCGCTCCTCGGCCTCGAGTACCGCGACGGCTACGTGTACGTGCTCAACTTCGGCGCCGGAAGCCTGCAGCGCATCCGCGCCGACTTCGACGCCTCCACGCCCGTCGACACGCTCGTGACGTTCCCGGCGATCGGCAGCCCGGGCGCGCGCGACGAGGGCAACCCCGACTCGAGCAGCGACCACATCGTCTTCGGCTCTTCGGGCAAGCAGGCGCCGAACGCGATGGTCTTCGACGCGCATGGCAACGCGTACGTGTCCGACTCGTTCCAGGGAGCGATCTTCCTCGTGCCGGACGCGACGACGTGCTCCGCCTCGTGCACGTGGACGCTCGTCTCGCACGATGCGCTCCTCGCGACCGCCGGAACGCCGCCCTTCGGCGCGAACGGGCTCGCGTTCTCCGCGGACGGCGCGACGCTCTTCATCGCGAACACCGGCGACCATCGCGTGCTCGCGATGGACATGGCGACGAAGGCGATCCGCCCGTACTCGATCAGCATCCCGGGCGCCGACGGCCTGCTCATGGCGAACGGGCGCCTGTGGGTCGCCGCGAACCAGGCCGACCAGGTCTTCGCCCTCGACGGCGACGGGCGCATCGCGATCAAGGCGGGCGAGTTCCTCGGCGTGCGCGACGGCACGCCACGCGGGCTGCTCTTCCCCGCGAGCCTCGTCGCGCTGCGCGGCTGGGTCTACGTCACGAACCTCGCGTTGCCGCTCACGAGCGACGCGGCCGGCACGGGGCCGACGTCGCTCTCGCGCGACGAGCCCGAGGACTTCGTGAGCCGCTGGACCGTTTCTCGCTTCCCGCTGCCGCGCTAGGCGCTGTGCGCGGCGGCCGACGCGCGATGAGGGAAATGTCCTACCGCAGGATGCGGGTTTCCGGCTGGCCAACGGCGGCGCGAGGGCATAGATTCGCATCAGATTCACACGTCACGAAAGAGCACCGCACATGAAAGCCAAGGCCCGCATCGAACCCCGCAGGAGCAAGCTTCCCCCCATCCTGGAAATCGACGAGGACGGCATCCCCGTCGCGGACTTCGAGCCCTGGCGCCAGGTGCGCTGGACGAGCGACGAAGACACGCCCGGCGTCCTCCAGCTCGACGACTGGCCTTCGGACCTCGACGACTGAGGGCGTCGCACCGCTTCTCCCCCATGCGTCCGAACGGCGCATGGGGCATGGCAAACGCATCGCAGGGCGTCCGATCGAACGTGGAAACACGATCCGAGAGGAGTCCTGCCATGCCGAAGTCCCCAACGCAATTCATCGTCCCGGCGATCGTCGCCTTCGGCGCGACGCTCGCCCACGCGCAGGCTACCGGTGCCGCGGCGCCGGCGGCGGCCCCCGCGGCCCCCGCGAGCTCGACCGCGGTGACGCAACCGGCGCAGACGATGTCCACCGCGCAGAGCGCGCCGGCCCCGAGCGCATTGCCGAGCCGGAGCGCTTCCGCATTCGGCACCGGCAACACCGCGGCGAGCGGCGGCGTCTCGAACAATCCCACGCCGAGCGCCATTCCCAACGAGGCATCGGCGGGCCCCACGACGAACGCTTCCTCCTTCGGGAACGATTCCTCGTTCTCGAACGATAGCGGCAACGCGGAGCTCGGCACCTCGCCGGGACAGACCTCGATGGGAACCGCGGTCGGCAACTCCGGCACGGGCATCGCCGTGGGCAGCGAGACGCTCGGCACCACGACGGGCGCCGTCACCACCGGCGGCAACGGCCTCGTCACCCCGGGCAGCGATGTCGTCTCGGGCGGCGTGTACGGCGGCGGCTCTCCCGCGATGGGCGGCACGGCGGTGGCGATCGCGCCGCGCGCCTCCCGCCGTGCGGGCAGCGCCACGCCGCTCCTCGACCAGGCCACGCGCAACGCCGAGCGGCGCGTGGCACGCCAACGCGCAGCGGGCGAGCCGCCGCGCATCATCGGCATCGCGCCGCGCACGAATGCGGATCGCACCGACGAGATGCCCGACGACCCCATCATCCGCTACTGATGCACGAGCGCGTCGCGCCGCGGCGCGCGGCGCGACGCGGCGCATTCCTACACGCGCCGTCGATTTCATGCGATGAAATGGTCCGGGCGGACGACAGCCGCGACCGCCCGCACGTCGAAATGCGCCGTCACCATTCGGGACAACAACAACCGTTTCCCGAAGGCCGACGACGACATGTACTCCCAGGAGATCCGATCGATCCTCGCCGAGCACGCGCGACTGCCGGTGGGCGTGGACCAGCTCGCCGACGACAGCGACCTCTACCAGGCGGGGCTCACCTCGCTGTCCACCGTGAACCTGATGCTCGCGCTCGAGGAGCACTTCAACGTGGAGTTCCTCGACCGCATGCTCGGACGCAAGACGTTCGGCTCCATCCGCTCGCTCTCCGAGGCGATCGCGGAGCTGCGCGGCGAACGCACCGAATCCGCAACGGAGTGAATCCATGAGCACGATCCTCGCCCGCAGGACCATCGCCCCCGCGCAGCAGCCCGATCTCGACGCGCTGCTCGCGCGCGTGCGCCAGCTCGGCCGCGACGTGGTCGCGCCGAACGCCGATGCCGTGGACCGCGAGGCGCGCTTCCCGCGCGAGGCGTTCGAGGCGCTGCGCGAGGAGAAGCTGCTCTCGGCCTACGTGCCGCAGGAGTACGGCGGGATGGGGCTGGACGTCGCGCAGGTGGCGATGCTGTGCGAGGCGCTCGGTCACTACTGCGCGTCGACCGCGATGATCTTCGCGATGCACCAGATCCAGGCCGCGTGCATCGTGAACCATGCGCTGGGCTCGGAGTGGTTC
>DASUXK010000026.1:0-6127 GCA_036377935.1 Usitatibacter sp. | reverse complement strand
CGCCCGAACCTCGCGCTCACGCTCGTGCGCGGCAACCACGACCGCAAGGCGGGCGATCCGCCGGCGGAGTGGAACGTCGCCTGCGTCGAGGCCGGCGAATCGCTCGGGCCCTTCGTGCTGAACCACGAGCCGGGCCCGCATGCCGCGGGCTATGCGCTCGCGGGGCACATCCATCCGGCCGTGCGTCTCTCCGGGGAAGGCGACGAGTCGCTGCGCCTGCCGTGCTTCTGGTTCGGCAAGCGCCACGGCGTGCTGCCGGCGTTCGGGGCCTTCACCGGAAGCGCGGTGGTGCGTCCGCGGCCCGGCGACCGGGTGTTCGTGATCGCGGAAGAGGAAGTGGTGCGGGTGGCCTAGCGAACCGGCGCGCGAATATCCCCGAACCGCGGCACGAAGACGCCGCGCTTGCGATCCTCGAGGAAATGCTCGAGCGTGCGGCGGACGACCGTGAACGCGAGCTCGTGCCAGGGAATCTCGTGCTCGGTGACGAGCTTCACGTCGAGGCTCTCGGTGCCGGCGCGGAAGTCGTCGTTGAGGAGCTTCGCGCGGAACATCATGTGCACCTGGCTGATGTGGGGCACCGAGAAGACGGTGTAGAGGTCCTCGATCTCGACGTTCGCGTGCGCCTCCTCCATCGCCTCGCGCATCGCGCCCTCCGCCGCGGTCTCCTCGTTCTCCATGAAGCCCGCGGGCAGCGTCCACAGGCCGTAGCGCGGCTCGATCGCGCGACGGCAGATAAGGATGCGATCGCCGCGCACCGGGATGCAGCCCACGACCACCTTCGGGTTCTCGTACTGGATCGTCCCGCACGCGTCGCACACCGCGCGGTGGAACGTATCGCCCTCGGGGATCCGGTGCGTGACGGGCGAACCGCAGGAATTGCAGAACTTGATCAAGGAGTGGCCGGGCGGTCGATAGCCCGAGCGGCGGCGCGCCGGGCGGATTTCACATGGTAACATAACGCCCTGATAATCCAGCAAAAAACCCAGCCACTCGGCCGCTCCGCACGCGCGCACCCGCGGGGCTACGCATTCGCCATGATCCCTCGCTTCCTCGTGCTGTTGGCCGCCTGCGCTTCGCTCGCGTGTGCCGCCGCCCCGACCCGCATGCCGTCGCGTCCGGCGCCGGCGCAAGCCAGCCTCGCGCCGGAATTCCACGCGCCCGGCCTCGCGCCCATCGACGTGGTCTCGCTCGCCCCGCCGCTCGCGAAGTCCGCGGCCGAACCCACTCCGCACGGACCGCGCCGGATCGGGAGCGTGCGCGCGCTCTCGCAGCCGATCGCGCTCTCGGCATGGCGGCCTGTCGAGGGCGGCTACGTCGCGAAGGTGCGCGTGGTCTCCGAGGAGGCGTTGGGTCTTCGCGTGCGATTCGACCTGGCAAAGCTCCCCGCCGCGATGGAGCTGCGCGTGCAGGGCGCCGACGGCCGCATCGAGGTGCAGCGCGTCGACGCCGCTCCTGCCGGCGAGGCGTGGGGCCCGTGGACCGAAGGGCAGGGGCAGGTGATCGAGCTCTTCAGTCCCGTGCGGCCCGCGAATCCGGATGCGGTGCGTATCGGCGCGGTCGTTCACTTCGATGCGCCCTTCGCGCCGAAGGAAGCGGCAAGCTGCACGCTCGAGACGATGTGCGCGGCCGACGATCCTTCGCTCGGGCCCGGCGTGGCCGACGCGATCGCCGAGCGCGAGAAATCCGTCGCGCTCATCAACTTCGTGGAGAGCGGGGGAGCGTTCGTGTGCACCGCGACGCTCATCAACACGGACAAGTTCCCCGCGCCGTATCTCCTCACGGCCAACCACTGCATCGACAGCGCCGCCGCCGCGCGCACGGTCACTTCGCGCTGGTTCTACGAGTCGGATTACGCGTGTCCCGCCCGCGGCGTCGCGCCCGACTCCGTGCAAAGGAGCGGCACCCAGCTCGTCTTCACCAACTACAACGTCGATTCCACGCTGCTCCTCATGAGCTCGGCGCCGCCTCCGGGCGCGATCTACGCCGGCTGGAACGCCGAGCCGGTGGCGAACGGCACGCCGATCGTGAGCGTGAGCCACCCACAGGGGGATACGGCGCGCTACGCGACGGGCGACGTCAGCCAGCGCTTCCGCCTTGCCGAATGGCCGCAGGATTTCTACGGAATCGCGTACTCGCGCGGCATCATCCAGGGCGGATCGAGCGGCTCGGGCCTCTTCACGCTCGCCGGCAACGGAAGCCTCGAGCTGCGCGGCATCCTCACCGGCACCACGGTGCAGAACAGCGCCGACGGATTGAGCTGCACGGACCTCAACGAGAGCGGGCTCTACAGCCGCCTCGAGCTCTTCGCGCCCGAGATCGCGCCGTACATCTCGCGCGAGGGCGTGGCGCCCGACGACGCGCCGAACCGGCCGCAGGATTACGCGGGCGTGCCCTTCGACCCGGCCACCGTGCTCGACCGGCGCGCGACGCCGCTCGCCCTCGACGGCCGGCGCATCGATTATGTCGGCGACATCGACGTCTATCGGTTCAGGGTGAACTCGCCTTCGTGGGTGAGTGCGTGGACCGAGGGCCAGAACATCGATACGGTCGGCACCCTCCTCGATGCGAACGGCGTGAAGATCGCGTTGAACGACGACGCGCAGACGGACAGCAACCACTTCGGGCTCACGCACGAGCTCGCGGCGGGCACCTACTACCTGCAGGTCGCGCACTGGGAGGCGAACGGCACCGGCTCGTACAACCTGCGCCTTCGGGCCGACGCCCTGGGGACCAACCACACCGACCTGTGGTGGAACCCGACCGAGTCGGGCTGGGGCATCAACATCAACCAGCAGGACGCCGTGGTCTTCGCGACGCTCTTCACGTACGACCGCGACGGCAAGGCGCTGTGGCTCTTCATGTCGGACGGCGAGCGCCAGGCCGACGGCAGCTACGCCGGCACGCTCTATCGCGCCACGGCATCCGCGTTCGACGCAGCGCCCTTTGGCGGCTTCGATGCGACGCCCGTCGGCAGCATGCACATCGCCTTCTCGGGACGCGACAACGCGACGCTCACGTACACCTTCGACGGGGCATCGGTCACGAAGAGCATCACGCGCCAGGTCTTTTCCGACGCGCCGGACTGCAAGTGGTCGGCATTCGACCGCAGCTATTCCGACAACTTCCAGGACCTTTGGTGGAACCCGTCGGAAATGGGCTGGGGGGTGAACGTCACGCACCAGGGCGACATCCTGTTCGCGACGCTCTTCACCTACGATCGCGACGGCACGCCGCTGTGGCTCGTGATGTCCGCCGGCCGGCGGACTTCCTCTGGCCGCTACACCGGCACGCTCTACCGCACGAGCGGTCCGGCGTTCGATGCGACGCCATGGCCGGGCGTGTCGCAGGCGCCGGTGGGCACGATGACGTTCGCCTTCACGAGCGGGAACGCGGGAACGCTCACCTACACCGTGAACGGAACGACGGTCACCAAGTCGATCCAGCGGCAGGTGTTCGGCGCCCTGCGCACGGACTGCGGGTCCTAGCGCCTTGAACGAAGCGCTCATCGAGTCCCTGGACCAGGAGGGCGTCGGCGTCGCGCACGTCGACGGCAAGGTGGTCTTCATCGACGGCGGCGTGACGGGCGAGCGGGTGGCGTTCGTGCGCCGGCGAAGCCGCGGCAACTTCGACCTCGGGACGGCGACGCAGGTGCTGCGCGCGAGCGCGCTGCGCACCGAGCCGCGCTGCGCGTATGTCGGCATCTGCGGCGGCTGCGCGATGCAGCACGTGGAGGCCGCGGCGCAGGTGGCCGCGAAGCAGCGCGTGCTCGAGGACAACCTCGCCCGCCTGGGCAAGGTCAAGCCCGAGTCGATCCTGCCGCCCATCATGGGCCCCGCGTGGGGCTACCGGCATCGCGCGCGGCTCTCGGTGCATTACGTGGCGAAGAAGGGCGGCGTGCTCGTGGGATTCCACGAGCGGCGCTCGAGCTACGTGGCGGACGTGATGTCGTGCGAGGTGCTTCCGGCGCGCATCTCGGCGCTCATCCCGGCGCTGCGCGAGATGTTCACCTCGATGCGGCTTCGCGAGCGCATCCCGCAGCTCGAGCTCGCCGTGGGCGAGTCGGTGACGGTCTTCGTGCTGCGCCACCTCGAGCCGATCCCGGAGGAGGACGCGGAAAAGCTGCGCGCGTTCGCCGATCGCCACGGCATCCAGTGGTGGCTGCAGCCCAAGGGCCCCGATACCGCCCATCCGTTCTACCCGCTCGATGCGCCGCCGCTCGACTATCGCCGGCCGGAATTCGGCCTCACGCTCGGCTTCGGTCCCACCGAGTTCACCCAGGTGAACACGGCCGTGAACCGGGTGCTCGTGAAGCGCGCCGTGGACATGCTCGACCCGCGGCCGGGCGAGCGCGCGGGCGACCTCTTCTGCGGCCTGGGCAACTTCTCGCTCGCGATCGCCGCGCGCGGCGCGGACGTGGTGGGCATCGAGGGCGCGCCTTCGCTCGTGGAGCGCGCGAAGTCGAACGCGCGCGCGAACGGCCTCGGGGAGCGCGCGACCTTCCTCGCGCACGACCTCTACACCGACGCGCCGGGCGCGCTCGCGCGCATGGGCCGGGTCGACAAGCTCCTCATCGATCCGCCCCGCGACGGCGCGGTCGAGATCTGCAAGGAGCTGCCCGACGACGGCCCGCGCCGCATCGTGTACGTCTCGTGCAGCCCCTCGACCCTCGCCCGCGACGCCGGCGTGCTCGTCAACGTGAAGGGCTATCGCCTGCGCGCCGCCGGCGTGGTCAACATGTTCCCCCACACCGGCCATGTCGAGTCCATCGCCCTCTTCGACCGCTGAGAAAACAAAAAAGGCGGCCGAGGCCGCCTTTCTTGCCGAGCGAAGGATCGTCAGTCGTTGCTGCCGCCCGTGATGCCGAGGAGCGCGAGCAGGTTCACGAAGACGTTGTAGATGTCGAGGTAGAGCATCAGCGTGGCGGTGACGTAGTTGGTCTCGCCGCCGGTCACGATGCGGTTCACGTCGACCACCATGAAGGCCGAGAAGATCGCGATGGCGATCACCGAGAGCGCCACCATCATCGCGGGGATGTGCAGGAAGATGTTCGCGAAGCTCGCGACCAGCAGCAGGATCACGCCGATGAAGAGGAACTTGCCCAGGCCCGAGAGATCGCGCTTGGTGGCCGTGCCGATGGCCGCCATCGCGCCGAAGATCACGGCCGTGCCGCCGAACGCCATGGCGATGAGGCTCGCGCCGTTGGCCAGCCCGAGCACCACGCCCAGCATCCGCGAGAGCATGAGGCCCATGAAGAACGTGAACGCGAGCAGCAGGCCCACGCCCGCGGCGCTGTTCTTGGTCTTCTCGATGCCGATCATGAAGCCGAAGGCGATCGCGAGGAACAGCATCATCGCGAGGGCGGGATGGCCGGCGAACAGCGTGAACTTGAACGCCACGCCGAGCCAGGCGCCCAGCACCGTGGGCACCATGGAGATGGCGAGCAGCAGGTAGGTGTTGCGCAGCACCCGGTTGCGGGCGGGCGCGGCTACCGAGGCCGTTCGTGCTGCCATCAGGGGGTTCGGGGATTGCATATGGCGGTCTCCTAGGTGTGCATGGGCCGGAAAGCCGGCCTCGTTGTGAGTTCGGGGCGCTCCCCGGCGATTTCAAGGGCGGCCGGGTAGAATCCCTGAGGGAATCATACCCGTTCCGCATCCGCGCGGGACGCATGTCCGGCACGCTGCCGAACGACAGCTCCACGAACGGAAGGTTGGCCGAGCGGTTTAAGGCACCGGTCTTGACGGCTCGCCCGCTCCTGGCGAGCCGGGGGCGCACTTACCTTCAGGTTAGTGCGCACCAAAACCGGCAGCAAGGCGTTTGAAGCGTTTGATCGGGACGGAAGGTTGGCCGAGCGGTTTAAGGCACCGGTCTTGAAAACCGGCAGGGGCGCAAGCCCCTCGTGAGTTCGAATCTCACACCTTCCGCCACCCCCGATTCCCGGGAACCGCCATTCGCACCTCCGATCGAATCGCCATGGGCGCGCCCATCCTTCGCCGTGCAGGCGCGCACGCTCGAGCTCCAGGCCTACGTGCGGGAGCGAATGCGCCGGCCCTGAGGCAGATCAATATCGACCCGCGCGGAAGGGCGACGATGGAGCGGTCCCAGAGCGAGCGAGGTCCGTCGTGATCGT
>DASUXK010000025.1:0-9498 GCA_036377935.1 Usitatibacter sp. | reverse complement strand
CATCTCGTCGGCCAGCCCCGGGGGCAGGTCGGCGAGGCCGCTCTCGTTCAGCCGGGGCAGGATCACGCCGCGGATCCCGGCGCGGTGGGCCGCGAGCACCTTCTCCTTCACGCCGCCGATCGGCAGCACCAGACCCCGCAGGCTGATCTCGCCGGTCATCGCGACGTCGTTTCGCACCGGCCGCCCCGTGAGGAGCGACGAGAGCGCGATGAACATCGCCACGCCCGCGCTCGGCCCGTCCTTGGGCGTGGCGCCCGCCGGCACGTGCACGTGGATGTCCGATTTCTCGAACGTCTCGGGCGCGAGGCCGAGCTCGCGCGAGCGCGCCTTCACCAGCGTCAACGCCGCCTGCGCGCTCTCCTTCATCACGTCGCCGAGCTGGCCGGTGAGCGTGAGCTTGCCGTTGCCGGGGCTCCTCGCGGCCTCGATGAAGAGGATGTCGCCGCCCACCGGCGTCCACGCGAGGCCCGTGGCCACGCCGGGCGTGCCGGTGCGCATCGCCACTTCCGCCTCGAAGCGCTTCGGACCCAGGACCGCGGCGAGGTCGCCCGCGTCCACCTTCACGTGCTGCACCTGGCCCTCGGCGATGCGCATCGCGGTGTGGCGAAAGACGTTGCCGACCTCGCGCTCGAGGTTCCTCACGCCCGCCTCGCGCGTGTAGTCGTGGATGATGGCGAGCAGCGCCTCGTCGGTGATCTCCACCTGCGCGGGCTGGAGGCCCGCCGCCTCGAGCTGCCGGCGCACGAGGTAGCGGCGCGCGATCTGCAGCTTCTCCTGCGCGGTGTAGCCGGGGAGCTGGATCACCTCCATGCGGTCGCGCAGCGGCCCGGGGATCGTGTCGAGCACGTTCGCCGTGCAGATGAACATCACGCGCGACAGGTCGTACGGCACCGCGAGGTAGTTGTCGCGGAAGGTCGAGTTCTGCTCGGGGTCGAGCACCTCGAGCAGCGCCGAGGCCGGATCGCCGTGGAAGCCGCCCATGCCGAGCTTGTCGATCTCGTCGAGCATCATCACCGTGTTGTGCGTGCCGGCCTTCCTCATCGCCTGGATGATGTTGCCCGGCAGCGCGCCCACGTAGGTGCGCCGGTGGCCGCGGATCTCCGCCTCGTCGTGCACGCCGCCGAGGGACACGCTCTGGAACTTGCGCCCGGTCGCCTTGGCGATGCTCTGCCCGAGCGAGGTCTTGCCCACGCCGGGGGGCCCCACGAAGCACAGGATCGGGCTCTTGCCGTTCGGGTTGAGCTTCCTCACCGCGAGGTACTCGAGGATGCGGCGCTTGATCTTCTCGAGGCCGTAATGGTCCTCGTCGAGCACGCGGCGCGCCTCGTTGATGTCGATGGCGGGCTGCGGCTCCTCCTTCCACGGCAGCTCGACCAGCCACTCGAGGTAGCTGCGGATCATCGAGTGCTCGGCGGCCGCCTCGGGCATGCGCTCGAGGCGCTTCAGTTCCTTGCGCGCCTGCTTCTCGACTTCCTCGGGCATCTTCGCATCCGCGATCGCGCGGTCGAGCTCCTCGACCTCCGCCGCGCCTTCGTCCTCTTCGCCGAGCTCCTTCTGGATGGAGCGCAGCTGCTCGCGAAGCAGCGCCTTGCGGTTCGCCTCGCCGATGGATTCGCGCGTGCGCTGCTCGATGTCGCGCGACACCTTGAGCGCCTCGATGCGCTTGCCCATGCGGTCGAGGATCACGTCGAGCCGCGTCTTGAGGTCGAACGTCTCGAGGAGCTTCTGCTTCTCCTCGGCGGGGATGTCCATCATGCCGGCGATGAAGTCGGCGAGCTGGGAGGCGCCCTCCACCTGCTGGAACGCGGTCACCATCTCCTCGGGCACCTGCGGCAGGAGCTCCATGATCTCGGCGGCGCGCTGGCGCAGCGCGTGCGCGCGCCCCTCCACCTCGGGATCGGCCTCCTTCGGCTCCTCGATCACCTGCACCTGCGCGACGTCGAACGGCCAGCCGTCGAGGAACTGCAGCACGCGGAAGCGCTGGCGGCCCTTGGCGATGGCGTAGTGCGTGCCGTCCGGCGCCGTGATGTAGCGCAGGATGTCGGCGCTCGTGCCCACCCAGTGCATCTGGTCGGGGCGCGGCTGGTCGACCTGCGGATCGGTCTGCAGGAGGATGCCGAGCGGGCTCTGCAGGCGCACCGCTTCCTGCGCGGCGGCGCGCGAGCGCTCGCGGCCCACGGCGAGCGGCACCACGATCCCCGGGAAGAGGACCATGTTGCGCACCGGCAGGATGATCATCGCATCGGGCGGCAGCGGGCGCGCCGCGTGCTCGGGCGCGGGCGCGGAGCCGGGCGACGGCTCGGCGCGGTTCGCGCCTTCCATCGAGACGGGGCGGAAATCTTCGGGCGTCGGTGTGTTCATGGTTCTCCTATTCGACCTTGCGCAGGCGAAGGATCAGGCAGCCGTGGGTGATCTCGCGCGAGACCGCCTCGAGCCGCGGCCAGGGCAGCGCGATGCGCCGCTCGAACGAGCCGTACGGAATCTCCATCTGGCGCACGGCATGGCGCGAGCCGCGCGGGAGCGGCAACGGGCGCTCGGCGCGCACCACGATCGCGCCGGGCTCGCTCGTGAGCTCGACGTCCTCGGCGAGCACGCCGGGCAGCGCGACCACGACCACCACCTCGTGCTCGTCCTCGAAGACGTCGGCCGGCGGCTGCCATACGGCGGCCTGCGTCCGGGCGCTCGCGGCGAGGCGAAAGAACTGCCGGTGCATGCGCTCGGCCTGGTCGATGAAGTCGCAGGCTTGCGCCCACATCCAGTCGGTCGGATCGTTTCTGCGGGGCATGGCGGTCTTCGCTGCGGGTTCGCTGGGTAATGGGTAGATGCGGCCGCCGCGCGGAGGTTTCTCTCCGTGCGGCCCACATTCCCATTCCAGATGGAGGCGAAAGCCGCCCGATCAAGCCGCGGCGGAGGTCAGAACCGATCCGCCGCAAAGGGCGCGATATCGATCTCCGGCGCCTCGCCCGAGGCGAGCGAAGCGACGATGTCCGCGGTCGGCGCGGCCGCGGTGAGCCCGACGTGGCCATGGCCGAACGCGAAGAACGCGTTGGGGGCTTTCGGCGCGCGGCCGATGACCGGCTTCGAGTCGGGAAGCGACGGCCGGTGCCCCATCCAGCGGTCCACCGTGCCGTACGCGAGGCCGGGCAGGAGCCTTCGCGCGCCGGAAAGCAGCGCATCGGCCCGGGACCAGCTCGGCTGCGCGTGCAGCCCCGCGAGCTCGACCGTTCCCGCCACCCGCAGGCCGCCCTCCATCGGCGTCGCGAAGTACTTGCCCTCGCCGGAGCACACCGGGATGCGCGGCTGCACGCCGGGATCCTCGATCATCACGTGGTAGCCGCGCTCGGTCTCGAGCGGCACGTCGGCGCCGAGGTGCGCGGCGAGCGGCTTCGAATGCGCGCCCGCGGCGATCACGACCGCATCCACCTCGATCGCCTGCGCCTCGGTGCGCACGCGCTTCACCCGGCCCTCGTGGAATTCGAACCCCGTCGCGGCCTGCTGCACGAAGCGCGCGCCGCCTTCACGCAGCCGGCTCGCGAGCGCCTGCGAGAGCCGCAGCGGATTGGGCACGTGGCCCTGCTCGGGCAGCAGCACCATGTGCGTGATGGCAGGCGAGAGCGCGCGATCGAACTCGCGCACCGCGCCGCCCTCGAGCACTTCGATCCGCACGCCGCGCGCGCGCCGCAACTCGCGTCCCAGCGCATCGCCCTCGTACGCCGCCGCGCTTTCGTACACGAAGGCATAGCCGTCCTGGCGGATCAGCTCCGGCACGCCCGCCCACGCGGCGAGCGGCCGCCATTTCTCCACGGTCGGATCGAGGAGCGCATGCAGCGCGTCGGCGATGCGGTTCACGCGATCGAGCGTGGTGTTGCGCCAGAAGCGCCACAGCCAGGGCGCGATCGCGAGCGCGTAGCGCGGCGCAATGGCGAGCGGCCCCGACGGATCGAGCAGCCATCCCGGCACCTTCGAGAGCACGCCCGGAAGGCCGAGCGGCACGCACGAGGCGCGCGAGAGGCAGCCCGCGTTGCCGTAGGAGCAGTGCATGCCGGGATCGCGCGGATCGACGAGCGTCACCTCCCATCCGCGCATCTGCAACCGGCTCGCGCACGCGAGGCCGACGACGCCCGCGCCGACGACCGCCATTCGCTTCTTCGCCATGCCGCGAGTCTAACGCTCCGCTGGGGATTCAAGCGGAAACACGGAGACCTCGGGTCGATGTCTTTCCAAGCCGTCGGCGATCGCGGAGAAAAGGGAAAATTCCGCATTCGAAGCGTCGCCAACTCGCTACGGGCGTCGCCGCGGCCCGACGCATCATGGGGCCATGGCGCACGACGCGCGAACGTTTCTGCGCCATCGCATCAAAACGTTTCGGTTGCCTCCACGCGCTCGGCGAACCAGGATTCCATGCTCGGCACGCATTCCACGAATTTCCGCACCGCCCCCGCGATGAACGAGGATTCCCGCGAGAACGGGTCTTCCGGCCCCGTCCTCGGCATGATCTTCACCGCGCTCGCCCTCGCCATCCTGCTGATGGCGTGAGGCCTCGCGCGCGGATGCGGATCCGGGCATTGGTTCGCGTGCGCCGCTCCGAACGCTTCGTGCCGCCGCCGCGCTAGTAGGTCCCCGGCACGAGGATGTCGCTGCCGACCTGGTTGATGTCGGTGCGGCCGCAGAACGCCATGGTGAGGTCGAGCTCGCGGGCGATCAGCTCGAGCGCCTTCTCCACGCCCGCCTGCCCGTAGGCGCCCAGGCCGTAGATGTGGGCGCGGCCGATCATCGTGCCCTTCGCGCCCAGCGCCATCGCCTTCAGCACGTCCTGTCCGGAGCGGATGCCGCTGTCGAGCCACACCTCGATGCCGGATCCCACCGCATCGACGATCGCGGGCAATGCGCGGATCGACGAGGGCGCGCCGTCGAGCTGGCGCCCGCCGTGGTTGGAGACGATCAGCGCGTCGGCGCCGCTGTCGCGCGCGAGCCGCGCGTCCTCCGGCTCCATGATTCCCTTGAGGATGAGCTTGCCGCCCCAGCGCTTCTTGATCCATTCCACGTCGCCCCAGCTCAGGCGCGGGTCGAACTGCTCCGCCGTCCAGGCGAAGAGCGAAGACGGATCCACCACGCCCTTCGCGTGCCCGACGATGTTGCGGAACGTGTGGCGCTTCGTTCCCGCCATGCCGAGCAGCCAGCGCGGCTTGGTGAGGAGGTTGAGGAGGTTGGGCAGGGTCGGCTTCGGGGGCGCCGAGAGCCCGTTCTTCAAGTCGAGGTGGCGCTGGCCGAGGATCTGCAGGTCGAGCGTGAGCACGAGCGCCGAGCACTTCGCGGCCTTCGCGCGGTCGATCAACCGCTCGGCGAAATCGCGGTCGCGCATCACGTAGAGCTGGAACCAGAAGGGCTTCGTCGTGTTCTCGGCCACGTCCTCGATGGAGCAGATGCTCATGGTCGAGAGCGTGAACGGGATGCCGAACTTCTCCGCGGCGCGCGCGGCGAGGATCTCGCCGTCGGGATGCATCATGCCCGTGAGCCCCACGGGCGCGAGCGCCACCGGCATCGAGACATCCTCGCCGGCCATGCGCGTCGCGATGCGGCGGCCCTCGAGGTTCACCGCCACGCGCTGGCGCAGGCGGATCGGCGCGAAATCGTCGCAATTCGCGCGCAGGGTCGACTCGGTCCACGAGCCGGCCTCCAGGTAGTCGAGGAACATCTTCGGCACGCGCCGTCGCGCGACCGCGCGCAGGTCCTCGATGCAGGTGATGACGGTCATTCGCTCCCTCCCCGGGCGAAAAACCGTGCCATTTTGACAGACTAGCCGCGGGAAGGAAGCCGGGCCTCGAGCGCCTCGATCTGTTCGCGGATGCGCCCGCGCTCTTCCAGCAGGCCGCCCAGCTGCGCGTCGCAGCGCGCGATGGGCTGCGGGTAGTCGCGGATCTCGTCGTTGATCGCGCGCAGCCGCGCCTCGAGCCGCGCGCGGGTGACGCTTGCGTTCTCGGGGGAAGCGAAGGCATCCATGGCGCCCATCCTACTCCCGCGCGCTCAGCCGCCCAGCTCGGGATAGCGGCGGAAGATGCCGTCGTTGTTGAAGGGAACGCGCCGGCCGGATTGCGCGTAGCGGCGGATGCGCGGGCGTGCGAAGACGGCATCGTGCAGCTTCGCGAGGCGCGGCCGGGCGCGCAGCGCCGCGCGCGCCGCGTTGGGGAACGCGTATCGCAGTCCAGCCACCACCTGCGCCATGGACAGGTCGATGTACGTGAGCGAGTTGCCCACCATCCAGCCGCCGCGCGCGCCGTTGCGCTCGATCACGCGGTCGAAATAGTCGAGGTACTTCGGCACGCGCTGGGCGAGGAACTCCGCGGTGCGCCGCTTCGCCGCGGGCTTCTGGTCCTCGTAGTAGAGGGTGGGGCCCAGCGGATGGTGCGTGTCGTGCGCCTCGTCCACGAAGTCGGCGAGGGTGAGCTGGAGCTGGTGCGTCCACAGCCGCCCCGCGGCATCGCGCGGCGCGAGGCCCAGGCGCGGCCCCAGGTAGAGCAGGATGTTCGCGGTCTGCGCGATGAGGCTGCGCCCCGCCTTCAGGAACGGCGGCGCGTAGGGCGGGCGCGCGACGCCCGGCCCCTGCAGGAACGCCATCATCGCGGCCACGCCGCCGCCCTCCTCCTCGGGCAGCCGCGCGACGTCGACGTAGTCGGCCCCGCCCTCCTCGAGCGCGAGGCGCACGAACTCGCCGCGCCCCTGGATGCCGGGCCAGTAGTAGAGCAGGTAGCGCATCGCCGCCTCCGCTTCGCTTTCGGGCCGATCAGTCTAGACTGTGCGCCATGAACGCGAACGCCCGGACCGCCTCGCTCGCCGAGGCCCTCGATTCCGCCGCCCGCCGCGTCGCTCCCCGCGTGGTCGCCTGGCGGCGCGACTTCCACCAGCATCCCGAGCTCGGCAACCGCGAGTTCCGCACCGCGGGGATCGTCGCGCAGCACCTGCGATCGCTCGGCCTCGAGGTCCGCGAGAAGGTCGCCCACACGGGCGTCGTCGGCCTGCTGCGCGGCGCGCTGCCCGGGCCCGTCGTCGCGTTGCGCGCGGACATGGACGCGCTCCCGGTCACCGAGGAAGTCGACGTCCCCTTCCGCAGCACCGTGCGCACCGAATGGAACGGCATGGATTGCGGCGTGATGCACGCGTGCGGCCACGACGCGCACACCGCGATCCTCATGGGCGTGGCCGAAGCGCTCGCGTCGGTGCGCGAGCGGCTCGCGGGCAGCGTGAAGTTCCTCTTCCAGCCCGCCGAGGAAGGCGCGCCCGGCGAGGAGCGCGGCGGCGCGCAGCTCATGATCGACGAGGGTTGCATGGAGAACCCGAAGGTGGGCGCGGTTTTCGGCCTGCACGTCACCTCCAACCATCACACCGGGATGATCGGCTATCGCTCGGGCCCGCTGATGGCTTCGGCCGACGAGCTGCGCGTCTTCCTGCGCGGCGTGCAGACGCACGGCGCGATGCCCTGGCGCGGCGTCGACCCGATCGTCGTCGGCTCCCAGGTGATCATGGGCCTGCAGACCATCGTCTCGCGCCGCATGGATATCACGAAGGAGCCTTCGGTCGTGACGGTGGGCGTCTTCCACGGCGGCAACCGCGTGAACATCGTCCCCGACGAGGTGAAGCTCGAGGGCACCATCCGCACGTTCGACGAGGCGCAGCGCTCGGACATCCACGACCACATCCGGCGCATCACGGAGATGATCGCCGCGGCGGGCGGCGCGAAGGCGCGCGTGGACATCAAGCGCGGCTACGACATCGTGGTGAACGACCCCGCGCTCACCGCATGGAGCCTGCCCACGCTCGGGCGCATCGCCGGCGCGGGCAACGTGCGCGTCGTGGACAAGGTGTGCGGCGCCGAGGACTTCTCGTGCTTCCAGAAGGTGGTCCCCGGCTTCTTCTTCCGGGTCGGTTGCACGCCGCCCTCGCGCGAGCTGCGCACCGCCGCGCCCAACCACAGCCCGCGGCTCTTCGTGGACGAGGATTGCCTGCCGCTCGGCGTGCGCGCCCTTTCGGCGCTCGCGTCCGACTGGCTCGCCGCGAACGCACGATAGCAACGACAGGAGGAAAGCACCGATGGCATCGTCGAACGCCGCATCGCCGATCGCTGCCGCCCCCGACGCGCGGCGCTGGGAGTGGCTGCCGCGCGTCGGCACGTGGAAATACCACGCGCTGCTGCTCGCGCTGGGCATCCTGCTGCTGGGCCCGCTCGCCGGCGTCACCGCCTCGTACATGAACTTCTCGCTCGGCTTCTTCATCGGCGGCCAGGTGCTCGCGGGCATCCTCGGCTCGACGGTGACCTACGGCTACGGCGCCGAGGGCAAGCACGCGGCGAACTACGTGCAGACCGCGGCCGCCTCGGTCGCGAGCCTCAGCGCGATGGGCGTGCTGGTGCAGGCGATGGTGTGGATGGGACTGCCGCAGCCTCCCGCCTGGCAGCTCATCCTCTACTTCCTCTGCATCGGCATGTTCGCGGCGGGCCTGGGCATGCTCTACACGCCGATCCTCGTGGACCGCATGCAGCTCACGTTTCCCTCCGGGCTCGCGGTGGCGAACATCCTGCGCGCGCTCACCGATCCGGACCTGCTGCGGCGCTCGGTGAACAAGCTCGGCACCGGCATCGGACTCGGGCTCGCGAGCGGCCTCGTGGGGCCGAAGATCGCGCTCCTGAACCTGATCGAGTTCTCCGCCTCCACCTTCGGCGCCGGCATGGTCGTCGGAGCGCGCATCGGCATCCCCGCGATCTGGGGCGGCCTCATCAGCTGGGCGCTCATCCCGTTCTTCGTATCCATCGGCTGGCTGAACGAGGGCGACCCGTTCCGCAAGATCACGTTCCTCATCGCGCTGGGCACCATCATGGGCGCGGCGACGATCGACGTGAGCCTCGTGCTGTGGGAGGCGGCGAAGCGATGGAACCGCCGCGGCGAGCCGGCCGCCGAGGCGCCGGACTGGAAGCGCGTGAATACCCGCAAGCTGCTGCTTTGGGTCGCCGCGTGGGGCGTGGGCGTCGTGCTCACCGGGCACTTCGTGCTCGCGCAGCCCGTGGGCTTCCTCGTGATCGCGATCGCGCTGGTTCTCGTGTTCGCGATGGTGAACGGCATCTCGGTCGGCGTGAGCGACAGCAACCCGATCTCCTCGGCGTTCGTCGTGACCGTGATCCTGATGGCTGCGATGGGCCTCACCGATCCGACGATCGGATTGATGGCCGCAACCGTGCTTCTCGTGTCGACGAGCGAAGCCTGCGACATGCAGCAGGATCGCTCGACGGGCTGGCGGCTCGGGACGAACCGCACGATACAGTTTCGATTTCAGGTCGCGGGGATCGTCATGGGCGCGATCATGGCGGTGGTATTCGCCGAGCTTTTCATGAGCGCGTATCCTGTGCTGAAGCTCGATCAGACGACGCTTCCGGCGGACCAGCAGCCCGCGAAATGGGCATCGGCAATGACCTACAAATTTGTCGGGGTGCTGCGCAGTCTCACCGATGAC
>DASUXK010000024.1:0-19806 GCA_036377935.1 Usitatibacter sp. | reverse complement strand
CGCGCGATCCGCGAGGTGCTGCTCACGCCCGAAGAGTTCGAGCATTGCCTGGCGCTCGCGTACACGCGCGAGCCCTCTGCCGCCGAGACGATCGTCGAGGACATCGGCGATTCGGTGGATCTCGCCAAGCTCACGCAGCAGCTGCCCGAGGTCGCCGACCTCCTCGAGGCCGAGAACGACGCGCCGATCATCCGGCTCATCAACGCGCTGCTCACGCAGGCGGTGCGCGAGGACGCTTCCGACGTGCACCTGGAGATCTTCGAGTCGCGCGCGCTGGTGCGCTTCCGCGTGGACGGCGCGCTGCGCGACGTGGTCGAGCCGCGGCGCGGCCTGCATCCGGCGATGGTCTCGCGCATCAAGGTGATGGCCTCGCTCGACATCGCCGAGAAGCGCCTGCCGCAGGACGGGCGCATCGCGCTGCGCATCGCGGGCCGCCCGATCGACGTGCGCGTCTCGACGATTCCCACGGCGAACGGCGAGCGCGTCGTGCTGCGCCTGCTCGACAAGCAGGCGGGCCGGCTCACGCTCGATGCGCTGGGGATGCCGGCGCCCACGCGCGACGCGGTGGACGCGTCGATCCAGATGCCCCACGGCATCTTCCTCGTCACCGGGCCCACGGGCTCGGGCAAGACGACGACGCTCTATTCGGCGCTGATGCGCCTCGATCGGCGCACGCGCAACATCCTCACCGTCGAGGATCCGGTCGAGTACGAGCTGGACGGCGTCGGGCAGACGCAGGTGAACCCGCGCATCGAGATGACCTTCGCGCGGGCGCTGCGCGCGATCCTGCGCCAGGACCCGGACGTGGTGATGATCGGCGAGATCCGCGACCTCGAGACCGCGCAGATCGCGGTGCAGGCCTCGCTCACCGGCCACCTGGTGCTCGCGACGCTCCACACCAACGACGCGCCGGGCGCGGTGACGCGCCTGCTCGACATGGGCATCGAGCCTTACCTCCTCGCCTCGACGTTGAACGGCGTGCTCGCCCAGCGGCTGGTGAGGAAGCTCTGCGCCGAGTGCCGCGCGCCCTACGAGCCGGACGAATCGGAGCGCGCGCTCTTCGGCGCGGATCGCCCCGAGCGGCTCTACCGCGCGGTGGGCTGCGGCGCGTGCAACTTCACCGGCTACCGCGGGCGCACCGGCATCTACGAGCTGATGACCGTGGACGACGAGATGCGCCGGCTCGTGCACGACACGGCCGCCGAGCGCGAGCTGCGCGACCATGCGGTCGCCGCGGGCATGGCGCGCCTGCGCGACGACGGGCTTCGCTGGGTGCGCGAGGGCGCGACGTCCCTCGACGAAGTGCTGCGGGTGACGCGGACCTAGGCTTTGCCGCCGCTCGCTAGGCGAGACGCAAGCGCATCGCGTCGAGCCCCTCGGCGTACCCCGCGCCGATGATGCGGCCCTGCAGGTGCGCGTACTCCCGGTAGATCTCGGTATCGAGGCCGCGCCCCTGGAACTGGCTCGCGTGCGCCGTGATCGCGTGCATCTTCGCGTCGATCGTGTCGGAGATGTCGACGTACACGTTGGGATGGAAATTCACCGGCACCGGGTAGCAGTTGGTCGGGTGATAGGAGAAGAAGTCGAACGGCGCGCGGCGCTGCACCGGAAGGCACGCCTGGTGCACGAGCAGGTGGTCGTTGTGGAAGTCCGCCGAGCTGTGCGTGAACACCGCCGCGGGCGCGTGCTCCTGCACCAGCGCGTCGAAGGCGCCGACCAGCCGCGACGTCTTGATGTCCTCGATGCGGATCGGGCCTTCGGGGAAGAGGATCGCGAGCTCGCAACCGAGGATCTTCGCGGCGCGCTCGGCCTCGGCGCGGCGCACCTCGTAATCCTTCGGGATGGAGACCACCGCCATGATGACCCGCGCGCCCTGCTTGCGCAGCTTCGCGAGCGTGCCGCCCAGCCCGATCTCGAGGTCGTCCGGGTGCGCGCCGATCCCCACGACGGTGGCGCCCGCGTATCGGGCCGTCAGGGGTTGCGCGATTTCCTGTTCGCTCGCTCTCGCGTTCATCGATCCTCCGGGATTCGCCAAGGCTAGGCAGGGGCGGTGTCGTGGATTGACGCGGCGCACTCGTCCGGCCGGACCATGCGGCGGCGGGTTTCGTGACGGGAATGTGAAATCGGCGCGCCCGCCGGGCGGCGCGGCCCTTTTCCGGCGGCCCGTCCCGGGATGGCACGGCCTGTAGAATGGGCGCAAAATGCTCCGGGAAATCAAAGCCCAAGCGCCGATTCGTGACGATGATTCTCGAAGCCCACCGCCCGCACTGACCGATGCCCGGATTCCGCTACCAGGCCTACAACCTCGAGGGGAAGCTTCGCAAGGGCGTGCTCGAGGCGGACAGCGCGCGCCAGGCGCGCGCGGCGCTGCGCGACCAGGGGCTCACGCCCTACCGCGTCGACGTCATCGCGGCGAACGACGCGGCGGCCGGGACGCGCCTGCGCCCGACGGCGCTTTCGACGACGCAGGTCACGCAGCTCACGCGCGGGCTCGCCTCGCTGCTCGAGGCGGGGCTCACCGTGGAGCAGGCGTTCAACGCGCTCATCGAGCAGGCCGAGGGCGAACGGCAGCGGCAGGTGCTCGCGGCGCTGAGGGGCGAGGTGCTCGCGGGCAACAGCGTCGCGCGCGCCCTCTCGACCTTCCCCGGCGCGTTTCCCGAGCTCTACCGCACGCTCGTCGCGGCGGGCGAGGCCTCGGGGCAACTTGCGCGCGTGCTCTCGCGACTCGCCGACTACCTCGAGGAACGCCAGCAGCTGCGCGCGCGGCTTTCGCTCGCGATGATCTATCCCGCCATCGTGCTCGGCGTGGCGATCGTCGTGGTGGGGGCGCTCCTGGTCTACGTGCTGCCGCAGGTCGTGCAGGTGTTCGAGCACGCGCACGAGCGGCTGCCGTTCCTCACGCGCGCGCTGATCGCTTTCTCGAACTTCCTGCGGGCGACGTGGGTGGGCTGGGTCGCGCTCGCCGTCGTGGCGGCGCTCGCGCTGCGCTGGGCGCTGCGCCGCCCCGGCGCGCGGGCGCGCGTGCACCGCTTCGCCTGGCGGCTGCCGGTCGTGGGCGCGCTGCTGCGCCACCTCGACGCGGCGCGGCTCGCCGCCACGCTCTCGATCCTCGTCGGCAGCGGCGTGCCCATCCTCGCCGCGCTCGAGGCGGGCGGGGGCGTGATGACGCTCGTGCCGATGCGCGAGGCGCTCGCCACGGCCGCGCGCGGCGTGCGCGAGGGCATGCCGCTCGCCCGCGCGCTCGGCGCGACGGCCGCCTTCCCGCCGGTGATGGTGCACCTCATCGCGAGCGGCGAGTCGAGCGGCCGCCTCGACGATGCGCTCGAGCGCGCGGCGCGCCAGCAGCAGAACGACATCGCCACGCGGCTCGCGGCCTTCGCCGCGCTCTTCGAGCCGGCGATGATCCTTGCCATGGGCGGCCTGGTGCTCGGCATCGTGGTCGCCATCCTGCTGCCCATCTTCCAACTGAACTCTCTGATCGGCAAATGATGAAAACCGGGGACAGACCACATTTTCCTTCTTGCGAAACACCTCGCGCGCGGATCGTTTCGCGCTATGGAAAATGGGGTCTGTCCCCGGTTTCCGGGTTCACGCTCATCGAGGTGCTGGTGGTGGTGGCGATCCTCGCGATCCTGGCGGCGATCGTGGTGCCGCGGATCATGGACCGGCCCGACGAGGCGAAGCGCGTCGCGGCGAAGGCGGACATCGGCGCCATCGTGCAGTCGCTCAAGCTCTACCGGCTGGACAACGGCTTCTATCCCACCACCGACCAGGGCCTCGCCGCGCTCGTGCAGCGGCCGGCCTCGCCGCCCATCCCGCCGGTTTGGAAGCAGGGCGGCTACCTGGAGCGGCTGCCGAAGGATCCGTGGGGCGGCGATTACCAGTACCTCAACCCGGGCGTGCACGGCGAGATCGACGTCTTCAGCCTCGGCGCGGACCATGCGCCCGGCGGCGAGGGCAACGGGGCGGATATTGGGAACTGGGACTGAGCGCGGCTTCACCCTGGTCGAGGTCCTGGTCGTCGTGGCGATCATGGGGATCGTCGTCGCGCTCGCGTCGGTGAACCTGTTTCCGGGCGACGTCGAGGTGGGGCGGCGCGAATCGGCGCGGCTCGCCCTGGCGATCGAGCGCGCGCGCGACGCGGCGTGGTTCGGCGGCCGGCCCACCGGGGTGAGCTTCGAGGGCGATCGGGTGCACGAGTGGCGCTACGCCGCGAGCGCGTGGCAATCGCGCCCCGATCGCGACGAGGTGCTGCGCGATGCGGCGCGCGTGACCTCCGTCTCCGTGGACGGCCGGCAACTGCCCGCGGGCGAACGGCTGGTCTTCCTGCCCGACGGCATCGGCATTCCCTTCCGCGTCGCCCTCGAGGTGCGCGGCCTGCCGTGGGCGGTGCAAGGCGATGCGGCCGGCGCCGTCGCGGTGGCGGAGCCATGAAGCGCCAGTCCGCCTTCACGCTGATCGAGATCCTGGTCGCGGTCGCGATCCTCGCCGTGGCGCTCGCCGCCACGACGCGCGCCGCGGGCATCGCGACCGACGGCGCGCGCGAGACGCGCGAGCGGCTGCTGGCCACGTGGGCCGCGGAGAACCGCCTCGCGGAGCTGCGCGCGCGCCACGTGTTTCCGGACGCGGGCACCTCGAGCTTCACCGTGCAGCAGGGCGGCCTCGCGCTCGCCGCCGAGGAGACGGTGAGCGAAACGCCGAATCCCGCCATCCGCCGCGTCGACGTGGCGGTGGCCGAAGCGGCCGATCCGGCGCGCGTCCTCGCGCGCCTCACGGGCTATGTCTCGCAATAGCCGCGGCTTCACCCTCGTCGAGCTCCTCGTCGCGCTCGCGATCTTCGCCATCCTCTCGGGCTTCGCCTACCGCGCGCTCACCGCGATGCTCGACAGCCGCGAGGCCCTCGCGCGCGATTCGCGCAAGTGGCGCGACACGGCGCTCTTCGTCGGCCGCGTGGAGCGCGACCTCTCCGCGGTCCTCGCGCGCCCGGCGGTCGGCGTCTCCGGCGCCGCGCTCGCCCCGGTCTCCTCCACGCTCGGCACCGTGCAGGGCGGCGACGGGCTCGCCCTCACCCGCTCCGGAAGCCCGCTGCAGCGAAGCGTCCTCTCCGCGCCGCAACGCGTCGCCTACCGCCTCGCGGGCGACCGCGTCGAGCGGCTCGCGTGGGCCGGCGTGGATGCCGCGCCGCGCGAGGAGCCGTCGACCGTGACGGTCCTCGCGCCGGTGCGTGCGCTGACGTTCCGCTTCCTCGATCCGCGCAGCAACGAGTGGCGCCGCGAGTGGCCCGGCGGCAGCGCGCTGCTGCCGGCCGCGGTCGAGATGACGGTCGAGCTCGCGAGCGGCGAGCGCGTGGTGCGGCTGGTCGACCTGCCGGGAATGCCATGAGCCGCCGGCGCGAATCGGGCGTGGCCGCGATCACCGCGGTGCTGATCGTCGCGGTCGCGGCCTCCGCCGCGGCCGTGATGCTCGCGCAGCAGTCGGCGACGCTCGACCAGGCGCTCCTCGTCGCGGCGCGCGCGCAGGCCGACGAATACGCGCACGCCGGCGTGGACTGGGCGCGCGGCGTGCTCGCGCAGGACGCGCTCGCCGGAGGCGACGTGGACTCGCTCGCCGACGGCTGGGCGCAACCCATCGCCGCGCTCCCCGTCGAGCGCGCCGTGGTCGCGGGCGAGATCGCCGACGAGCAGGGCAAGTTCAACCTGAACAACCTCGTGGTGGGCGGCCATCGCAGCGACGAGGACGTCGCGATCTTCGGGCGTCTCCTCGCCGCGCAGGGACTCGCGCCCGAGCTCGCCGACGCGGTGGTCGACTGGATCGACGCCGACGACGCGCTCGCGAGCGGCGCCGGGGCCGAGAACGCGTATTACCTCTCGCTCGCGCAGCCCTACCGCGCGGCGAACCGGCCGATGGTGCAGGTCGAGGAGCTCTACCGCGTGAAGGGATTCGATGCCGCGGCCGTGGCGAAGCTCCTTCCCTACGTGACCGCGCTGCCCTCGGCGACGCGCACCGCCATCAACGCGAACACGGCGAGCGCGACGGTGCTCGCGGCGGTCCTGCCCACCGTGCCGCGCGAGGCGATCGAGCGCAAGGTCGCGGAGCGCGCCGACAAGCCGTTCCGCACCGATGCGCAGGTGGCGCAGTGGGTCGCGTCGATCGACCGCAAGGCCTCGGCCGCGGGCCTCGGCGTGAAGAGCGGCTTCTTCTCGGTGCGCGTGCGCGTCGCGCAGGACGACGTCGAGCTGGGCACCGAGGCGCTCCTCGAGCGCATCACGCTCCCCGGCAAGCCCGTGGCGACGGCGATCGTCTGGCGCCGGCCCTTCTACTGACGCCGATGAAGCTGCGCGCCTTCGTCCCCCCCGCCGAGCGAGCCGACGCCGCGTCGCCGTGGCCGTGGATGCTCCTGGACGCGCGCGGCGAGGTGCTGCGCGAGGGCACGACGCCGCTCGCCGAGGCGCCGCGCGCCGACGCCGCCGAGCTCGTGCTCCCCGCCTCGCGCGTGCTCTTCGCGCGCCTGAAGCTTCCGCGCGTGGGAGGCGCCACCCTTCGCGAGCTCCTGCCCTACGCGGTCGAGGACCGGCTCCTCGCCGATCCCGCGCACATCCACGCCGTGGCCGGCGCCACCGACGCGAACGGCGAGACGCTGGTCGCGGTGATCGACCGCGAGTGGCTCGGCCGCGTGCTCGAGTCGCTCGGCGCCGCCGGATTGCGCGCGTCGAAGGCGTGGTGCGAGAGCGCCCTCCTCGCCGGCGGCGACGGCGACTGGAACCTGGTGCTCGGCGCCGGGCGCGGGCTGCTCGTGGACGATGCGGGCGCGGGCACGGCGTTCGACCGCGGCGCCGGCGGCGAGCTGCCGCTCGCGCTGCGCATCGCCCTCGACGAGGCGAGCGCGCGCGGCGCGCGTCCCCGCGTCGTGCGCGTGCACACGGAGGGCGAAGCGGCGTTGCCCGACCTCGAGCGCTGGAGCGCGGAGGCCGGCGTGGGACTCGAGCGCGGCACGCGCTGGGAAGTCCTCGCGCGCGGCGAGCCGGGCGCCGGCACCATCGACCTCCTGCCGCGCGATGCGAACCCGACGCGCCTCGCGCGGCTGCGCATCCCGCGCGCCGCGGTGGCGCTCCTCGCCGCGATCGTCGTCGCGCAGCTCGCCTTCGACGCGGCGCGCACGTGGACGCTCTCGCGCGAGCGCGCCGCGCTCGAGCAGCGCGCCGGGTCGCTCTTCCGCGGCGCCTTCCCCGAGGCGAAGGCGGTGGTCGATCCGCGCCTGCAGATGGAGCGCAACCTCGCCGGGCTGCGCCGCTCGCGCGGCCTCGCGGGAGGCGACGATTTCCTCGCGCGGCTCACCGCCGAGGCGCGCGAGTCCTCGCAGCCGGTGCGCGCGATCGAGTACGCGAACGGCAAGCTCGTGGTGCACCGTGGCGCGCCTCCGGAACGCGAGGCGAAGCGATGAGCGCGCGCCAGTTCTGGGAGCAGCGCGCCCCGGGCGAGCGGCGCGTGCTCGCCATCGGCGCGGCCGCGGCGGCGCTGCTGCTCTTCATCGCGTTCGCATGGCTGCCGCTCGAGCGCACCCGCGCGCGCCTCGAGCAGGAGGTGCCGCGGCTTCGCGCGAACGTCGCGGCGCTGGAGCGCGACGCGGCCGAGGCGAAGCGGCTGCGGGCGATGCCGCCCGTCGCCACGCAGGCGCTTGCGCCGCTCGCGGGCCTCGCTTCGACGGCGCCGCTGCCTTCCGGCACGCATCTCACGGTCGTCGATCCCCGGCACGTGCGCCTCGCCGCCGACGATGCCGCGTTCAACGCGCTCGTGGAGTGGCTCTACGGCACCGCGCCCGCCCAGGGCCTGCACGTCGAAAGCGCCCGCGTGGAGGCGCTGCCCGTCGCGGGCCGCGTGCGCGCCGACATCACGCTCGCGCGCTGACGATGCGCGCGCGCTCCATCGTCCTGCTCGGCATCGCCGCCTACGCCGCCTTCCTCGTCGCGACGGTGCCCGCGCGCTGGGTCGCGGCGCGTCTCGCGCTTCCGCCCGGCGTTTCCCTCGATGCCGTCGAGGGCACGGTGTGGAACGGCGGCGGGAGGATCGCGGCGATGGGCGCGCAAGCCGACCTTCGCTGGCATCTCGTTCCCGCGGCGCTCGCCTCGGCCCGCCTCGCCTTCGCCGTGCAGGCGGCGGGCGACGGGCTCGATGCGCGCGCGGTGCTCGCGCGCACGCCGGGCGGATACGAAGCGCGCGAAGTCGCCGTGCGCGCCGATGCCGCGCAGCTCGCCGCCGCCGTGCCGCTGCTCGCCGCATGGCGCCCCGCGGGACGCCTCTCGCTTTCCGCACCCGCGATCGCATGGGACGGCGCGCGCGCGCGCGGCAGCGCGCGGGGGGAGTGGCGCGACGCCTCGCTCGCGCTCGCGGCGGTGCGCCCGTTGGGCGACTATCGCGTGGAGGCGCGCGCCGAGGGCGGGCCCGCCGCGTTCACGGTGAGCACGCTCGCCGGCGCGCTGCGTATCGCCGGGCACGGAACCTTCGCGCCGCCGGACGCTCTGGCGTTCTCGGGCGAGGGCCGCGCGGAGCCGTCCGCCGCCGGCGCGCTCGAGCCGCTGCTGGACCTGCTCGGCCCGCGCCGCGCCGATGGCGCGCACGCGATCGAGTGGCGCACGGTTCCTCCCGCCAACCTTCCGCGCTCCTGATGCCGCCCCGATTCACGCCCGCGCGCTGGCTGCACAACGCGCACCTGCAGACCATCTATGGCGCCTTCGCCGCGCGCGCCCCGCGTCCGGCCCTGCGCCGCGAGCGATGGGACACGCCCGACGGCGATTTCGTCGACGTCGACATCCTCGAGGGGCCGGCGTCGGCGCCGTGGGTGCAGCTCTTCCACGGGCTCGAGGGCTCGTCCGCCTCGCCCTATGCCCGCATGCTCATGGACCACGCGCGGCGCAAGGGATGGCGCGGCAGCGTGCTGCATTTCCGCGGCTGCAGCGGCGAGCCCAACCGCCTGCGCCGCGCCTACCATTCGGGCGATTCGGACGAGGCGGACTGGGTGCTGCGAAGGCTGAAGGATCGCGCCGGCCCGGCCCCCCTCTACGCCGCGGGCGTGAGCCTCGGCGGCAACGTGCTCGCGAAGTGGCTGGGCGAGCGCGGCGAGGCGGCGCTTCCCATCGTCGAGCGCGCCGCGGCGATCTCGGCGCCGCTCGACCTCGTGGCGGGCGGCGAGGCGCTCGGCCGCGGCTTCGGCCGCGTCTACACCTGGCACTTCATGAGGACGCTGCGCCGCAACGCCCTCGAGCGCCTCGCGCGCTTCCCCGGCCTGTACGACGGCGCGGCGGTGCGGCGCGCGCGCACGCTGCGCGACTTCGACAACGTGGTGACGGCGCCCCTGCACGGCTTCCGCGACACCGACGATTACTGGACGCGCGCGAGCGCCAAGCCCTGGCTGGGCTCGATCCGCGTGCCCACGCTGATCATCAACGCGCGCGACGATCCCTTCCTTCCCGAAGCGGCGTTGCCCACGGAACGGGAGGTCGCGGCCGCGGTCAAGCTAGAATTCCCGGATCGGGGCGGGCACGTCGGCTTCGTGAGCGGCCCCTTCCCCGGCCACATCGAGTGGCTTTCCCAACGCATCCTCCACTTCTTCGAGCATCGCGAATGAGCTCCATCGCCCCCGAGATCTTCAAGGCCTACGACATCCGCGGCATCGTCGACCGCACGCTCACCGAGGAGGCCGCGCGCCTCATCGGCCGCGCGTTGGCAACGCTGGGAAAGAAGAAGGGCGTCTCGCGCTTCGTGGTCGGGCGCGACGGGCGGCTCTCCGGGCCGAAGCTCGCGACCGCCCTCGCGCGGGGGCTGAACGAGGCGGGCGTGGACGTGGTGGACATCGGCGTCGTCGCGACGCCGATGGTGTACTTCGCGACGCACCACTTCGACACCGGCAGCGGCGTGATGGTCACCGGCAGCCACAACCCGCCCGAGTACAACGGCCTCAAGATGATGATCGCGGGCGAGACGCTCGCCGCCGAGGCGATCCAGGACGTGCGCCGCCTGATCGAGAAGGGCGACTTCGCCTCGGGCGCCGGCCGCCTCGAGGCCGCGGACATCCGGCAGGCGTACCTCGACCGCATCGCCTCGGACGTGAAGCTCGCGCGCCCGCTCACCATCGCCATCGATTGCGGCAACGGCTCGCCGGGCGCGGTGGCCCCCGAGCTCTACCGGCGCCTCGGCTGCAAGGTGATCGAGCTCTACTGCGACGTGGACGGCACCTTCCCCAACCACCATCCCGACCCCTCGAAGCCCGAGAACCTCGAGGACCTCATCGAGACGGTGAAGGCGGGCGATGCGGAGCTGGGCCTCGCCTTCGACGGCGACGGCGACCGCCTCGGCGTCGTCACCAAGTCGGGACGCATCATCTACCCCGACCGCCAGCTCATGCTCTTCGCGGCCGACGTGCTGAAGCGCCATCCCGGCGCGCAGATCATCTTCGACGTGAAGTGCACGCGCCAGCTCTTCCCGTGGATCCGCAAGCACGGCGGCAAGCCCCTGCTCTGGAAGACCGGCCACTCGCTCATCAAGGCGAAGCTGCGCGAGACCGGCGCGCCGCTCGCGGGCGAGATGAGCGGCCACGTGTTCTTCAAGGACCGCTGGTACGGCTTCGACGACGGGCTCTACGCCGGCGCGCGGCTCCTCGAGCTGGTCTCCCGCGAGGAGAACGCCTCGAAGCTTTTGGAGGCGCTGCCCGATTCGATCTCGACCCCCGAGCTCAACGTGGCGCTCGAGCGCGAGGGCGAGAACCACCGGCTCATCGCCGAGCTGCAGAAGACGGCGAAGTTCACGGGCGCGACCGACGTGAACACGATCGACGGCCTGCGCGTGGAGTATCCCGACGGCTTCGGGCTCATGCGCGCCTCGAACACCACGCCGGTGCTGGTGCTGCGCTTCGAGGCGGATTCGCAGGCGGCGCTCGAGCGCATCCGCGGCGACTTCAAGCGCGTGCTGCTCTCGGCGAAGCCCGACGCGCGGGTGCCGTTCTAGCCGCTCACTTCGCCCGCTTGCGGGCGGGCCTCTTCGCCTTCGGCTGCGACGGCGGCGTCGCCTGCTGCGCGGCGTCGGCCATGGTCTTTCCCGCCTGCGCCATCATGTTCCAGGCCCACATCGCCGGATTGGCCTCGGGCGGGACGGCGCCGCCGGCCCCCTCCATCGCCGCCGCCTTCTCTCCGCCCTGCAGCATCGCGCGCTGGTATTCGAGCGACTTGATCGAGAGCTGCAGGAGGTTCAGGTTCGCCTTGAGCCAGTGCTCCACCGTCTCCAGCTCGGCGATCTTCTTCTCGATCTCCTTCGCGTCGAGCACGGGAAACATCAGGCTCTGCAGCGGGAACGCGCCCGGGTTCACCATCTTCTGCCAGAGGTCGAACAGGTCCTGCGGGGTCACGGGCTTCGGCATGGGCGCCTCCTCGGTCGCGATTGTAGGCTAGGATGCGCGCCATGCGAGCCGCCTTAACGCTCTTCGCCCTCGCCGCCTGCGCCGCGCAGGCGGCGCCCTATCCCTTCTCGTTCGGGACGGTGAAGGTGGCCGACGGCATCTACGCCTTCGTGGAGCCGCCGGGGCACGCGATCGTGAGCGGCAACTCGACGCTCATCGTGGGGGATGACGCGGCGCTCGTCGTGGATACCGGGCATCATCCCGCGCTCACGCGGCGCATGGTCGCCGAGGTGCGCCGCCTCACGTCGAAGCCGGTCCGCTACGTCGTGAACACCCACTGGCACAACGACCACGTGGCGGGCAACGCGATCTACGCCGAGGCCTTTCCCGAGGCGCGCTTCATCGCCCAGGCGTTCACCGCAAAGGCGCTCGGCGATTTCATCCGGCCGTACATGGGCGAGCAGTGCGCGGCGTTCCTGCGTTCGCAGACGGCGCCGCTGCGCGAGGCGCTCGCCTCGGGGCACGGCAGCGACGGCAAGCCGCTTGCCGAGGCGCGGCGGCGCCGGCTGGGCGAGGTCCTCGAGGAAGCGGACGCCGGGACGCAGGAATGCCGCGAGTTCCGCTTCCGCGGCGCCGACCTCGCCTTCGGCGATCGCCTCGACGTCGAGCTCGGCCACCGCACGGTGGAGGTGCGCTGGCTGGGCCGCGCCAACACGGCCGGGGACGCGATCGTCTACGTGCCCGATGCGAAGGTGCTCGCGACGGGCGACATCGTCGTGCATCCGTTCCCCTTCGCGACGCAGTCGTACATCTCGGAGTGGGCCCGGGCGCTGCGCCGCATCGAGGCGATGGATGCGGTCGCCATCATCCCGGGCCACGGGCCGGTGATGCACGACAAGTCGTACGTGGACGAGATCGCGGCGCTGATGGAATCGATCGGCGCGCAGGTGCGCGCCGCGTACAAGCCCGGCATGAGCCTCGAGGAGGTGCGCGCGAAGGTGGACCTCGAAGCCTTCCGCAAGCGCATCGCGGGCGACGACCCCACGCTCAACGCGAACTTCGATGCGCAGGTGCGCGACTCGGCCGTGGCGCGCGCCTACCAGGAAGCCATCGGCCGCTTCGAGCCCGAGGGCCTGCCCCGCGGCTGATCGAGAAAGCGACGTACGAAAAGGGGTCAGCCGCGGCGGGCGATGAAGTCGCGGATGCGCGGGTAGATCAGCTCGCGGTACTTGCGGCCGCTGAAGATGCCGTAGTGGCCGACGCCTTTCGCCTCGAAATGCTGCTTGTCGCGCGCGGGCACGCCGCGCAGGAGGCCCTGCGCCGCCTCGGTCTGGCCGTTGCCCGAGATGTCGTCGAGCTCGCCCTCGATGGTGAAGAGCGCGGTGCGCTTGATCGCCTCGGGACGCACGAGCTCGCCCGCGACCTCGAGCCGGCCCTCCGGCAGCGCATGGCGCTGGAACACGCGGTCGACGGTCTCGAGGTAGTACTCCGCGGGCAGGTCCATCACCGCGTTGTACTCGTCGTAGAAGCGGCGGTGGGCATCGGCGCTCTCGCCGTCGCCCGCGACGAGGTGATGGTAGTACTGCAGGTGCGATTCCATGTGCCGGTCCGGATTCATCGCGACGAAGCCCGCGAACTGCAGGAAGCCGGGGTAGACGCGGCGCATGAAGCCGGGATAGCGCATGGGCACGCGCTGGATCACCTTCGCCTCGAACCACGAGAGGGGGCGGTGCTCGGCGAACGTGTTCACCGCCGTGGGGCTCCTGCGCGTGTCGATCGGCCCGCCCATCATCGTGAGCGTGCGCGGGATCGGCTCGCCGGCGGCCGCCATGAGCGCCACGCCCGCGAGCACCGGCACGGTCGGCTGGCACACCGAGATCGCGTGGCACGCATCGCCGCCCACGAAGCGCACGAGCTCGCGCACGTACGCGACGTAGTCGTCGAAGTGGAACGGGCCCACCGCGATGGGGACTTCCTTCGCGTCCTTCCAGTCGGTGATCCACACGTCGTGGTCGGCGAGGAGCGTGCGCACCGTATCGCGCAGCAGCGTGGCGAAGTGGCCCGAGAGCGGCGCGAAGACCAGCACGCGTGGCTGCTCCGGCGCGCCTTCCTTCGCGAAATGCAGCAGGCGGCAGAACGGCAGGTCGAGGTCGACGTGCTCGTGCACGACGCGCTCGGCGCCCTCGGAGACGACCGAGCGGATGCCGAACTCGGGGCGCTCGTAGCGCTGCGTGAGCCGCGTCATCAGGTCGAACGCGGCGGCGACGTTGCGGCTTCCGGGAAGGTGGGAGAGCGGGCTGTCGGGATGCCCATAGAGCTCGTTGGCGGCCTGGGCGAACGCCCTCCACGGCTCGAGCGCCGCGCGCTGCCAATCGTAGAGCTGGTAGAGCATCGCCTCCAATATCATCTCCCGCTCATGCTGCGACGCGGCATAGTGTAAACGCTTTCTCCCTGAATATCAGGGTTGGTGCGGCGCAAGACAAGGCGTGCGTGCGCGATCGGGCATCTGATAATCTCCCCGGACCAACCTCGGAAATGAACCAATGCCCCAGGAGAAGCACGCGAGCGGCCCGGAGCTGCACCCCCTCTTTCCCCCGATCGAGCCGTCGAAGAGCGGCCTGCTGGATCTGGACGCGCCGCACCGCATGTACTACGAGGAGAGCGGCAACCCGCGCGGCGTCCCCGTCGTGTTCCTGCACGGCGGCCCCGGCGCCGGATCGAGCGCCGTGCACCGCCAGTTCTTCGATCCCGCGTTCTACCGCATCGTGGTCTACGACCAGCGCGGCGCGGGCCGCTCGACGCCGCTCGGCTGCCTCGACGACAACACCACGCCCGACCTCGTCGCCGACCTCGAGCGCCTGAGGAAGCATCTCGGCATCGACCGGTGGGCCGTGTTCGGCGGCTCGTGGGGATCGACCCTCGCCATCGCCTACGCCGAGCACCATCCCGAGCGTTGCCTCGCCCTCGTGCTGCGCGGCATCTTCCTCTGCCGGCCGAGCGAGATCGAGTGGTTCCTCTACGGGCTGCGCGCGATCTTTCCCGAGGCGTGGCGCGGCTTCGCGGGCTTCATTCCCGAGGCGGAGCGCGGCGACCTGCTGCATGCGTACCACAAGCGGCTCGTCGACCCCGATCCCGCGGTGCACATGCCCGCCGCGCGCTCCTGGAGCGTGTACGAGGGCTCGTGCTCGACGCTGCTGCCGAATCCGGCACTGGTCGCCGACTTCGCCTCCGACCGCGTGGCGCTCGGCCTCGCGCGCATCGAGGCGCACTACTTCGTGAACGACATCTTCCTGCCCGCGAACTTCCTGCTCGACAACGCGCGGCGGCTCGCGCCCATTCCTGGCGTGATCGTGCAGGGTCGCTACGACGTCGTCTGCCCGCCCGTCTCCGCCGACGACCTGCATCGCGCCTGGCCGGAGGCCGAGTACACGATCGTGCCCGACGCCGGCCACTCCGCCTTCGAGCCCGGCATCCGCTCGCGCCTCATCGCCGCCACGGAGTCGTTGAAGCGACGGCTTTGAGCAACGGCAGAGGGAACCCGGCATTCATCCCGCGGGCCGATCGGAAGCCGCCAGGCGCGTGATGTCCTGCATGTAGCCGCGCAGGCGGCGCTGGAGGTGCGCGCGCTGCGCGGGCGTGAGCGTGGCGGAGAGCGCCGCGATCATGTGCAGCGTCGAGCGCTCCCGCGCCGCGAGCTTCTCGCGCAGCTCGGGACGCCGCCACGACTGCGTCTGCAGCAGCAGCCGGTGCAGCCCCGCGGCGATGCGCGCGCGGTCGCGCGTGCGGGCGAGCGCCAGCGCCTCGGACTGGCGATAGCGCCGATCGGCCAGGCGCTCCTCCACGAGCGGGGGCAGCGCGCGCGCCCATTCCCCGACGAGCGCACGCTGGGAGTCCTCGAGCCGGCCCACCCATTCCTCGAGGTGGCCGATGGCCTTCTTCGCCGTGCGCGCCTGGCGCTCCGCGGGCGTGCCGCGCGTCGATTCCTTCACGAACCGGCGGTCGTCGTCGTCGAACTTGCGCTGCATGCGCGCGAGCTGGCGCTCGTCGAGCGAGGCGAGGAATTCCGCGGCATCGGGCAGCACGTGCTCGACCATGCGCCGGTAGTCCTCGCGCAGCTCCGCCCATGCGCGCGCCACCTCCTCGTCGGTGAAGGCGCGCCCGGAGCGCTCCTCGATGGAGGCGAGGAAGCGGCGGTATTCGGGAAGCTCGCGCGCGCGGTGCCACGCCATCGCGCGGTCGAGGCGCCCGTGCAGCCAATCCTTCTGCTCGTGCGTGAGGTCCACGTACCCGTCGACGGTCCACGCCATGAGCGGCGCGGCCTGCGAGTAGGCGAGCGACGCGTTCATGTACGCGAGGCGCGTGCATGCCGCCGCGAGCAGCGCCAGGAAGGCGAGCAGGGCCCAGCGAAGTGCCGGCTTCATGGACCTACCAGGGAATGGGCTTCCGGTCCCGGAAGAACTGGCCGGTGGGGCCGTTGGAGGGCAGCAGGCAGAGCCAGACCGCGGTGTCGGCGCCCTCTTCCACCGATCGCGGCGCATCCTCCCCGCCCATCTCGGTACGGACCCATCCCGGGCTCATGGAGTTCACGAGGATGCCGCTGCCGGCGACCTCCGCGGCGAGCGTGCGCGTGAGGGCGTTGAGCGAGGCCTTGGAGACGCGGTAGGCGGGGCTGCCCTCGCCCATCTGGTGGAGCTGCCCGAGGCCGCTCGAGATGTTGACGATCCGCCCGTAGCGCAGCTTGCGCATCAGCGGAACCACGTCGCGGCACATGCGCACCGCGCCGAACAGGTTGGTCTCGAACGTCTCGCGCCACACCGAGGTCGGCGTATCCGCCACGCGCGCGGTGGTCGACTCGGGATAGACGCCGGCGTTGTTCACGAGGATCGAGGGCGCGCCGTGCTGCTTGTCCACGTGCTCCACGAAGCGCTTGACCGAGCGCGTGTCGATCACGTCCAGCGGGAAGGCATCGACGTTCGGCCCTTCCTTGCGCAAGGCCTCGAGCGCGGCATCGCACTTCGCCTTGTCGCGGCAGCCGACGACCACGAACACGTCCGCCTTCACGAGCTGGCGGGCGATCTCGCGGCCGAGGCCGCGGTTGCCACCGGTGACGATGGCGATGCGCTTTGCGGGCATGCCGGTATGATATATGCAGTCAGCCCTCCTTCCGTGTTTCGAATCGTTTCCATGCCGAAGCTCTTGCGCGCCGTGCGCCTCGACGATTCCGACGACCAGGTGTTCCGCGCCTGCGGGGCGGCGAAGGACGGCGAGCCGGTGGTGACGGGCAGCTTCGCCGTCTGCGACTTCGCGGGAGAGCGCAGTTGCGATCCCGCGTGCCATTGCGAGGCGTCGTTCCTCGCGGTGGGATCGAAAGCGCGCTGCACCGTCGCGGAGGTCGTCGAGGCGAGCGAGGAGGACGTCGCCGCGCAGGTGGAAGCGCTCGCGTGGCACCTCGTGCGCGCCTGGGGCGCGCCCTCGTGGGAGGCGGCGCGCGCCGTCGCCGAGGAAGAGGTGCGGCACACCTCCGAGGTTTGCGAGACGCTCGCCGCGGAGTCCTGGATCACGGTCCGGCGCGAGCCCCGCGCCGGCGGCCACGAAGTCGAGGAGCAGTACTCGGTCTACGACCGCCTGCTCCTCGGCGCCCATCGTCTATAGAGGAGCGGGAATGCTGCGGATCCTGGGTCGCCTTTCGTCGATCAACGTGCAGAAGGTCGTCTGGTGCTGCGACGAGATCGGGCTCGAGTACGAGCGCATCGACATGGGCGGCAAGTTCCGCGGCAACGACACGCCGGAATTCCTGGCGAAGAACCCGGCCGGGCTCGTGCCCGTGATCGAGGACGACGGCTTCGTGCTCCCCGAGTCGAACGCGATCGTGCGCTACCTCGCGGCGAAGCACTCCGCCGGCAACCTCTGGCCCGGGGACCCGCGCGAGCGCGCGCAGGCCGACCGCTGGATGGAATGGCTCGCCACCTCGTTCGTCCCCGCGCAGCGCGACGCCTTCTGGCAGCTCATCCGCACCGCGCCCGGGCAGCGCGACGCGAAGGTGGTCGAGGCCTCGCGGGCGAAGAGCGAGAAATGCGCCGCGACGCTCGATGCGCAGCTCGCGAATCGCCGCTTCCTCACCGGCGAGCGCTTCAATGCCGCGGATATCGTCGTCGGCTGCGCGGTGCACCGCTGGTACCACCTGCCCCTCGAGCGCGAGGCGCGGCCGAACCTCGAGCGCTACTACCGCGAGATCAGCTCGCGGCCGGGCGCGCGCCAGGTGATCGCCGAGCCGTTGACCTGAGGCGCCGCCCCGCGCACGCGCGCGCGAGCGGCAGGTGCGCGGCGAGCGCGACGGGCGCGGCGAAGAACGCGAGCGGCGCGAGCGCGCCGGCGGCGAGCGCCGGGGCTCCGGCCAGGGCGAGCGCCGCCGCGAGGGCGGCATCGCCTCCCAGCGCCAGCGCCGCGACGATCGCGACGGGCGCCTCGTCCGCCCACTGCCGCACTTCCCGGTCGAGCGCGTAGCTCGCAGCGGCGAAGAGCGTCGCGAACGCGGCGAGCGTCGCATCGAGCGCGCCGCCCAGGCGCACGAACACGCCGTCGGCCGCGGCGAGCGCCACGAGCCCCAGCCACACGGCGAGCGCGAGGCAGACGGGGCGCCCCGCGAGCCCGCCCTCGCCGCGGTCCCGGTCGCGCGCCTCCGCCTCGCGACGATAAACACGAACGTTCGTGCTTTTATCGGAAACGCGGCGGGCATGCATGGCGATTCCCTCCGGAGTGTCAGGCGCCGTGCTGGCGGATGAGGCCGTCGAAGGCGGCGCGCGCACGGCGCAGCGCCTCGTCGTGCCCCGAGACGAGCTCGGCGCGATGGTAGGCCGAGATGATGCCGACGAAGTCGAAGACGAGCTGGGCGGGCTCCGTGCGCGGCGCGAGGTCGCCCACGTCCACCGCGAGCTGCACGGCCTTGCGCAATTCGCGATCGAGGTGGCGCTGGCGCTCGAGGATCGCATCGCGCATCGGCCCGGGCTGGTGCTGGTATTCGCGGCTCGCCGCGTCGATCGGGCAGCCGCCGGGCAGGTTCGCGTGCTTGGTCCACGCGATCCAGTTCTCGAAGAGCGCGCGCAGGCGCTTCACGCCGCGCGGCGCCTTGAACGCGGGCAGGAACACCTTCTCGGTGAACTGGCGCGCGGCCTCGTCCAGCGCGGCCCGCTGCAGCTCCAGCTTCGAGCCGAAGTGCGCGAAGAGCCCGCTCTTCGACAGCCCCGCGCGCTCCGCGAGCGTGCCGATGGTGAGGGACTCGAAGCCGGCGGCGCTCGCCTGCTCCACGGCGGCCGCGAGTATCTGCGCGCGCGTGAGCTCGCCCTTGCCGGGGCGGGATTCGCGGGGCTTCCTGGAGGCGGCGGAGACGGCGGCGCTGGGGCTCATGGCGCCGAGAATAGAACGACCGTTCGTTCTATGTCAAGCGGGGGCCGGCGGCGGGACGACGACCCGGTGGAAGGTGACGAGCATGCCCGCGGTGGCCCCCCAGATGAAGCGCTCGCCGAAGGGCAGCGCCCAGTAGCGGCGCAGGCGCCCGCGATGGAACGCGCTCTCGTAGCGGTGGTTGCGGGAATCGAGCAGGAAGGCGAGCGGCACCTCGAAGACGTCCGCGACCTCGTGGGGATCGGGCCGGTACTCGAGGGGCGGCTCGGCCCAGCCCACGACGGGGGTCACGCGGTAGCCCGTGGAAGTGCGGTATTCGGGAAGCCGTCCCAGCACCTGCACGCTGGCGGGATCGATGCCCACCTCCTCGCGCGCCTCGCGAAGCGCCGTGTCCTCCGGGGAGCAGTCGCCGGCATCGCAGCGCCCGCCGGGGAAGCTGATCTGCCCGGCGTGGTCCGGCAGGTGCGTGGTGCGCTGGGTGAAGACGACCGTCGGTTCCGGGCGATTGACGACGAGCAGCAGCACCGCCGCGGGCCTGAGCGGCTGCGCGCCGATGAGCTGCTGGCGCTCGAGGTCGTCCGCCGTCATCAGCTGCTCGAGCGGCGGCAGGCGGGCGAGGCGTTGCGCGATGGCGGCGCGGTCGGGCAGCGCGAAGGGGTCCGGCACGACGTTGCGGCTCATGGGACGAGTATAGGGAGGATATGATTCACGGACCATGCTTCTCTACGATTACTGGCGTTCCTCGGCGGCGTACCGGGTGCGCATCGCCCTGAACCTGAAGGGCCTGCAAGCCGAGCACCGCTACATCCACCTGCGCCGTGGGGAGCAACGTGCGGTCGCCTACCGCGAAATCAACCCCCAGGCGCTCGTGCCCACGCTGGTCGTCGGCGAGCGACGCATCGCGCAGTCGCTGGCGATCATCGAGTACCTCGAGGAGCGCCACGCGCTCCCGCCGCTGCTTCCGCCGGGCGCCGAGGACCGCGCGTGGGTGCGCTCGATCGCGCTCGCGATCGCGTGCG